>NZ_JABEMA010000088.1 GCF_013004605.1 Pseudokineococcus marinus | reverse complement strand
CGGGAGACCGCGACCTGGGCGCACAGCTCCGTCGGGGCCGGCCGCTCAGGCCGAGCTGTCGCCTCGCCGCCGCGCCGGGAGCCTCAGCGGCAGGTGCCCCTCCGTCCGGTGCTCGACGGCACCGACGCCCACGCCCCGCATCGAGGCGCCGTAGCGGGCGCTCAGCGGGGCCGCGCTCAGCCCGTGCAGGAAGATGGACAGCAGGATCGCCGTCGCGGCGACGACGAAGACCTCGTCGCCGCCCGGGACGCCGGCGTCCGCGACGATCACGGCGTAGACGATCGAGGCCAGACCCCGCGGGCCCGCCCAGGCGACGAAGCCGACGGTCCGCGGCCGCAGCCCGCTGCCGAGGAGCGAGAGCAGCACGGCGACCGGCCGCACGAGCACGAGGCTGAGGACGGCGTAGAGCAGCACCCGCCAGTCGAGCTGCCCGAGGACGTCGGCGACGACGACGGCCCCGAAGAGCAGGAACGTGATCTGCGTGAGCAGCTGGCCCTCGGCCTCGGCGAACTCCGTCGTGCGCGGGAGGAGCGAGCGGGCGCTCGTGCCGACGACGAGGCCCGCGGCGAAGGCGGCGACGAAGCCGTTGCCGCCGAGCAGCTCCGCGCCGCCGTAGGCCAGCGCGGCGAGGGCGATCGTGGCGAGGCGCTGCGTGGTCTCCGTCGCCCAGTCGCGCCCGGCGCTCCACTCGAGCAGGCGCCCGCCGAGCCAGCCGACGAGCGCCCCGACCCCCACGCCGAGGCCGACCAGCTGCAGCAGGAGGACGACGTACCCGCCGACCGAGCCGGCGTCGCGGGCGGCGAGGTCGAGCGCCACGGTGAGGAAGGGCACCGCCAGGCCGTCGTTGAGGCCGCTCTCGACGTTGAGGGTCTGCCGCACGCGCGGCGGGACGACGTCGCTGACGAAGGACTGGCCGAGGGCGGCGTCCGTGGGGGCGAGGGCCACGGCCAGCAGCGCCACCGCGGCCACGGGCAGGTCGGGCAGCAGCAGGACGCCCACGCCGACGCCCGCGGCGATCGCGAGCGGCAGCCCCAGGCCGAGCAGCCGCAGCGCCGGACCGTGGTGCCGCACGACCGTGCGCAGGTCCATGCGCGAGGCGTCGGTGAACAGGACGACGACGAGCGTCACCTCGGCGAGGACGCTGACGAGCTCGTCGTCGACCTGGAGGTCGAGGACGCCGAGGACCCCCGGCCCGAGCAGCAGCCCGAGGGCCGTGAAGACCATGGGCATCGTCACGACCGAGCCGCTGAGACGACCCGCCAGCAGCGAGAAGGCCAGCACCGCCAGCGCGATGACGAGGACGTCGGACTCCACGGCAGCTCCTCCGCTCACGTCGGCCGGGCTCCCGGGCCAGCGGCCCGGGGCGGCGTCGACGCTCGCAGGGGCGCGGCCGTCGGGCACGTCGGGACCCGCCCCGCCACCGTGCGCCGGCGCCGGGCGGCGCGGCCCCGCGGCGCGGTCGCCCGGTACCAGCCGAGCGCCACGAGGACGGCCAGCGCCAGGTCGACGACGTCACCGCCGTGGGCCATGAGCTGGGCGCCGACCTCGGCGTCGCGGGCGTCGACGCCCGGCGGCGGGACGGCGTAGAGGTGCTTCGCCAGGAGCGCGTGCGCGGCGACGTAGACGACGAGGACGCCCGCGCGCACGGCGACCGGCGCCCGGTGCGGGTCGGGGTCGACGCCGACCAGGGACGCCGCGAGGAGGTACCCGGAGGCCAGCACGTGCGCGTGCACGGCGGCGTGCACCCACGGCGAGGCGTGCATCGCCGGGAAGAGGGCCGTCGTGTACAGCACCCACGCCCCGCCGCCGGCCAGCAGCGCGGCGACCGCGGGGTGGGCGAGGACCCGCACCGGAGGCGTCCGCAGCAGTCGCGTCAGCGCCCGGGCCCGGCGCACCGGCAGGGCGCGCAGCGCCAGGGTCACCGGCGCCCCGAGGGCGAGCAGCAGCGGGCCGAGCATCCCGAGCAGCAGGTGCGCGCCCATGTGCGCGGTGAAGCTGCCGTGCGCGGCCCGCGCCAGGGGGCCGACGAGGGCGGCCGCGACGCAGAGGAGCCCGCCGGCGAAGAGCGCCGTCCGCGCCGCGGGCCAGGGGGCCCGGCCTCGGACCCAGCGCCGTCCCGCGCCGTGGAGCGCCCACACGAGGAGCACGACGGCGAGGGCGCCGAGCTCGACGGCCGCCCAGCCCGCGCCCGCGACGTCGAGCGCGCCCGCCGGGACGGCGCCGTGGTGGTCGCCCACGCCTCAGCCCGCCCGGCGGCCGGGCGTCCGGGCGGGGCGCGTCCGGCGCAGGACGACGAGACCGGCGAGGAGGACGAGCACCGCCGAGCCGATCCACGCCGCGTCGTAGACCCACAGCGCCGTGACGTCGTAGCGCACCTGGTGGAGGCGCAGCAGCTTGTGGTCCACGACGCCGTCGAAGAGCTGGAACCCGCCGACGCCCGCGAGCACCGCGCCGGTCCACCGCCGCCAGGGCACGGGCCCGCGGCGGCGGACGTCGAGCAGGAGGAAGACGCCCCACACCGACGCCGTCCACGCGGCGGCGTGGAGGAGGGCGTCCGAGGTGATGGACACGGCGGGCGTCGAGCGGTCGTAGAAGTGGTGCCACTGCAGGGCCAGGTGGAAGACGAGGAGGTCGACGAGCGACGCCGCGGCGCCCGCGCCGAGCAGGACGCCGGCGAGGACGGTGCGGCGCCCCGGGTCGGCGGGGCCGTCCCGGCGCGAGCGGCGGGCGGGCGGTGCCCCGGCGTCGTGAGCGGTGGTCATGGGATCTCCCCGGTCGGGGGCGGGGCGCCGCGGGCTCGGGCGCCGTGCCGGGCATCCGACCACGGCGGGCGGACGAGCGGTGCCGCGCGTCGACGACGGGCGACGTCGCGTGCGAGACCGACGGACGGTGTGGTCCGTCGGGCGCCGTCGCCCGCCTCCGTCGGTCGCGTCGCGCTCGTCCCGCCCGCGACACACTCCTGCCGTGGACGACCCCGCCCGGCCCGCCTTCGTGCTGCACGACCACCGGCGCCCGACGCACCACCTGGACCTGCGGCTCGAGGAGGCCGGCGTCCTGCGCTCGTGGGCGCTGCCGCGCGGGCTGCCGCAGCGGGCGGGGGAGCGGCGCCTGGCCGTCGCCGTGCCCGACCACGACCTCGACCACCTCGGCTACGAGGACGAGGAGAAGTCGGTCGCCGACACCGGCTGGTGGGAGGAGCACAGCCGCGACGAGCGGCGCCTCGTGCTCACCCTCCACGGCCGCTCCGGGGCGCGCCGCTACGCGCTCGTCCGGACGCCGCGCGACTGGCTCCTCCTGCTGACGACGGAGCAGCCCGCGGCGCCCTCCCCGGGCGGATGAGCGAGCGCGGCCCGGCTCGCCGACGGACCTCGCGCCCGGCACGATCGAGCGGCTCGTCCCACCCCGACCCGTCGCCCCGCCCGTCCCCGAGGAGCCCCGTGGCCGCCCGCACGACCGATCGCACGGCAGGCCGGGGCACCGGCCGCGTCACCGTCCTCGCCCCCTCGCCCGAGCTGCGCGTGCTCGTCGAGCCCGCGCCGGACGGCACCACGGAGATCCACTTGCACACGGGCGGCCAGGGCGCCTGGGTCGGCCGGATGGCGCGCACCCTCGGCGCCGACGTCGAGCTGTGCCTGCCGCTCGGCGGCGAGTCCGGCGTCGCGCTGCGGGCGCTGCTCGAGGCGGAGGGGCTCCGCCTGTCCGTCGTCGGCATCGGCGCGGACACGACGACCGTCGTCCTCGACCACCGCGGCGAGCGCGACGAGACGGACGCCGAGTCCGGTGACCGCGTCGCCGACGCCCCGAGCGTCCTCACCCGTCACGAGGTCGACGACCTCGTGACGGCGGTGCTCACCTCGGCGCTCTCCGGCGACGTCGTCGTGCTGGCGGGCAGCCAGCCCCCCGACCTCCTGCCGGCGGACGTGTACGAGCGCCTCGCCCGCGACCTCCGGGCCCAGGGGTTGGTCGTCGTCGCCGACCTCTCCGGCGCGCAGCTGGACGCCGCGCTCGCCGGCGGCGTCGACGTGCTCAAGGTCGCCCACGACGAGCTGCCCGGCGACGACGTGGCGCCGGACGACGTCGACGCGCTGCGCGCGGCGGCCCGCGAGCTGCAGGGCCGCGGGGCACGGTCCGTCGTGGTCACGTGCTCGAGCGAGCCGGGCCTCCTCGTCACCGAGGACGGCGACGCCCACCGGCTGCGGGCGCCGGACGTGACGCCGGCGCAGACGCGCGGGTCGGGCGACGCCCTGTGCGGCGCCGTCGCCGCACGCCTGGCGCAGGGCGCCGACCTGCTCGACGCCGTCCGCACCGCGACGGCCGCGGGCGTCGTGAGCGTCGCCCGCCAGGGGCACGGCACGGGGGACCGGGCCGCCGTCGAGGCCTTCGCCGAGCGGGTCGGGGTCGAGGCGCTCGGCTGACACCGGTCGGCCGGTCGCGGCGTAGCGTGCGGCGGTGCCGCTGACCACGCCGGACGGGCGCTACCTGGTGGTGCGCGGCCGCCTGTGGCGGTGCTCCGACCCCCGCCTCTCCCCGGAGCGGCGCGCCGCGCTGACGCAGGAGCTGATGTCGGCCCGCCGGGCGAAGGGCGCGGCGCTGCGCGCCGGGGACGACGCCGCGCGCGAGGCCGCCCGGGCGCGCGTGGACGCCGCGAAGCGCGCCCTGGGAGAGCGGGGCCCGGTCTGGTGGGACGACGGCGCCCCCGACCTGACCCGGCACCTGGCCCGCACGACGCCCTACGCCGAGTGGTTCGCGGAGGTGGAGCGCGGTTGACCGCGCCGTGGGCGACCGGCGTCCGGCTCAGCCCCGGCGCGAGCCCTTCCAGAGGTCGATGCCCGCCTCGACGGCGTGCTGGTCGATGCGCTCGAGCTCGTCGTCGGAGAAGGACGTGCTCTCCAGCGCGGCGACGTTCTGCTCGAGCTGCTCGACGCTGCTGGCGCCGATGACGAGCGACGTCATGCGCTCGTCGCGCAGCGCCCAGGCGAGCGCCATCTGCGCCAGCGTCTGCCCGCGCTCCTGCGCCATGCCGTCGAGGGCGCGCACGTGCCGGAGCGCCTCGTCGCTGAGCAGGTCGGGCGAGAGGGACTTGCCCTGCGACGCCCGGGAGCCGGCCGGGACGCCGTCGAGGTACTTGCTCGTGAGCATCCCCTGGGCCAGCGGCGAGAAGGCGATGCACCCGGCGCCCACGTCGGCGAGGGCGTCGAGCAGCCCCTCGGTCTCGACCCAGCGGTTGAGCATCGAGTACGAGGGCTGGTGGATGAGCAGCGGCGTGCCGAGGTCGGCGAGGATCGCGGCCGCCCGGCGGGTGTCCTCGGGGCTGTAGGACGAGATGCCGGCGTAGAGCGCCCGGCCGGAGCGGACGGCCGTGTCGAGCGCCCCCATCGTCTCCTCGAGCGGGGTCGTGGGGTCGAAGCGGTGGCTGTAGAAGATGTCGACGTGATCCAGGCCCATGCGCTCGAGGGACTGGTCGAGGCTGGCGAGGACGTACTTGCGGCCGCCCCCGCCCTGGCCGTAGGGGCCGGGCCACATGTCGTAGCCGGCCTTGCTCGAGATGACGAGCTCGTCGCGGTAGGGCGCGAGGTCCTCGGCGAAGATCCGCCCGAAGTTGGCCTCGGCGCTGCCGTACGGCGGGCCGTAGTTGTTGGCGAGGTCGAAGTGCGTGACGCCCAGGTCGAAGGCGCGGCGCAGGACGGCGCGCTGGCGCTCCAGCGGGACGTCGTCGCCGAAGTTGTGCCACAGGCCGAGGGACAGCAGCGGCAGGTCGAGGCCGCTGCGCCCCGTCCGCCGGTAGGTCATCGCGTCGTAGCGGTCGTCGGCGGCGCGGTGGTGGTGGGAGGGGTCGGTCAGGCGGGGCACGTCGTCGTCCTCTCGGCGGGAGCAGCGGTCGCCCGACCCTAGGGCGGGCCGCCGACGACGCGCCGCGGCGAGCGCCGCGCCGCCAGCGGTGGACGCAGGACGCCGTCACGCGCGTCGGGCGTCCACCGCTGCCGCCGTGGACCTGCCCTCAACCCTCGGTGTGCTCGTCGCGCCCCGCGAGGCGCAGCACCGACTCGAGGACGACGCCGTAGACGACGTGCGAGCCGGGCTCCCAGACGAGCGCGGCGCGGGGCAGGTCGCGCAGCGGCGCCTGGAGGCCCGCGGCGGGCAGCGTCGTCGCGTGCGTGGCGCCGTACAGCACGAGCCCGAAGACCGCCCCGAGCCCGGCCCGCGCCGCCGGGTAGCGCTGCGAGAGGGCGGTGTAGAGCAGGCCGGCGCCGAGGCCCATGCCCCAGTGGAGGGCCTGCGAGCCCTGCGTCCGCTCCTGCTCGCCCGCGCCCTGGCCGACCGTGCGGCGCAGGGCGGCGTCGACGAGCTCGGCGGGCGGCATCCGGTCGGGGTGGTCGGCGGGGTCGGCTCCCGAGCGGCGCTCGGCGGCGGGCGACGGCGGGAGCACCCGCTCCGCCAGCGGCTGCAGGGCCCCCTCGGCGCGGGTCTTGGCGTACGTGGCGGCGCCGCCGGCGACGACGCCGAGGGCGAGGGTGCGCAGCAGGTCGGCCATGGGCTCGAGCCTCGCCCGGACCGCTCGCGCCCGCCACCGCGCCCCGACCACCCGGGCCTGACGCCGGACGGATGCCTGGCTCGACATATGCGCACGTGCGCACGTATGGTCGTCCGCGTGGTCGGGGACGAGGTCTACGAGCGGACGGCCGAGCTGTTCGCGACGCTGGCCTCCCCCCGGCGCCTGGCGCTCGTGCAGCGCCTGGCGCAGGCGCCGGCGTCGGTGGGCGAGCTCGCCGAGGACCTCGGCGTGCCGCAGCCGCTGGTGTCCCAGCACCTGCGGGTGCTGCGGCAGGCGCGGCTGGTCCGCGGCCGCCGCGACGGGCGCACCGTCACCTACGAGGTCGTCGACGAGCACGTGGCGCACGTGGTCACCGACGCCCTGGAGCACGAGCGCGAGGCGGACGCCGGCTGAGGCCGGGAGCGCCCGCACCGCTCGGGACCCGGGCCACCAGGCACCCGGACCACCCAGGAACCAGAGCACCCCAGCAGCGACCCAGGAGGACCCATGACCACCGCGACGCACGAGACCCACGTCGACCACGACCACGTCCACGCGCCCGACTGCGGCCACGCCGTCGTCCCGCACGAGGACCACGTCGACTACCTGCACGACGGCCACGCCCACAGCGGGCACGACGGCCACTACGACGAGCACCCGGTCGAGGCGCACGTCGTCGACGGCGCCCACGACCACGCGCACGGCGAGGGCTGCGGCCACGAGACCGTCGAGCACGGCGACCACGTGGACTACGTGCACGGCGCCCACCGCCACGCGGCCCACGACGGGCACTACGACGAGCACTGAGCCCGTCGCCGGCAGGTGAAGACGTCCACGAGCGTGACCGTGCACGGTCACGCTCGTGGACGGCTCTCTCCTCGAACGGTCCGGAGCGGCCACCGCGGGTCTTGACCCCCCGCCCTCCGCGGCGGAGCCTGGCGCCACCCGAGCGGCCCGTCGCCGGCTCGGTGGAGGGAGGGGCCGTGTGCCGCAACATCCGCCCGCTGCAGAACCTCGCGCCGCCCGCGACGGCGGGTGAGGTGCACGAGGCCGCGCTGCAGTACGTGCGCAAGATCGCGGGGACGACGAGGCCCTCGCGCGCCAACGAGGACGCCTTCGCCCGTGCCGTCGCCGAGGTGGAGGCGGCGACCGCGCGCCTGCTCGAGGAGCTCGTGACGAGCGCGCCTCCGCGCGACCGCGAGGTCGAGGCCGAGAAGGCGCGGCAGAGGAACCTCGCCCGCTTCGGGTGACCGGCGGCTCCCGGGCTGACCCGGGGGCGTGACGACGCCGGACGCGCCCTCCTGCCCCGGTGCGGGCGCCTACCCTCGAGGGTCCCCGCGCGCGGGCGCCCGAGCCGGCGCCCGGTGAGCGCGGCCCCCTCCCGGAGGTAGCCCGTGCCGTCCCACCCCCGCCGCCGCGCCGCCGTCGCGCTCGGCGCCGCCGCCCTGCTCGTGCTCGGCGCCGGAGGCCTCGCCGCCACCGCGGGCCGCGACGCCCTGAGCTCGGTCGCGCGCGGCGGCATCAGCGGCGTCGACGTGGCGCTGGACGAGCCCACGGCCGCGCCGGCGGAGGAGAGCGGGAGCGGGAGCACGGCGTCGTCCGGCGACGGCGGGGACGACGCCGCGGCGAGCCTCGCCGACGGCCGGGCCTTCCTGCTCGTCGGCTCCGACGCCCGCGGCGAGGCGCAGCGCCCCGGTGACGGCGACTGGGTCGAGGGCGCCCAGCGCAGCGACGTCATGATGCTCGGCCGCACCACGCCGGACGGCGACGTCCTGGTCGTCTCCCTGCCCCGCGACCTGTGGGTCGACGTGCCGGGCCGGGGCCCGGCCAAGCTCAACGCCGCCTACTCCTGGGGCGGTCCCGACCTCCTCGTCGACACGCTGCGCCAGGAGACGGGCGTGCGCGTCGGCCGCTTCGCCGCCATCGACTTCGACGGCGTCGTGGCCCTCACCGACGCCGTCGGCGGGGTGACGGTCGAGTCGCCGTACGCCTTCACCTCTCGCGGCGTCGACGTGCTGGCCGGGGAGAACACGCTCGACGGCGCAGAGGCCCTCGCCTTCCTGCGCGAGCGGGAGAGCCTGCCGCGCGGCGACCTCGACCGGGTCGCCAACCAGCAGCGCTACCTGCTCGCCATGTTCGACGACGTCCTGTCCCAGCAGACCCTCTCCGACCCCCGACGTGCCGCCCGCGTGCTCACCGCGGTGCGCGAGCACGTCGCCGTGGACTCCGGGACGTCCTTCGGCGACCTCGAGGCCATCGCCCGGGCCCTGGGCGGCACCCGGCCCGACGCCGTCGTGGCGGGCACCGTGCCGGTCGCCGGCGACGGCACCGAGGGCGGCCAGTCCGTCCTCTACGTCGACCGCCCGGCGGCCGACGCCGTCTGGGCCGCGTTCCGCGACGGGGACGCCGAGCGGCTCCGCGAGCTCCTCTGACCCCGCCGTCGCCTGCCGGCCGGTCACGCGCGGGGGACACTTCTCGCGTGGAGGTCCTCGACGGCGCAGCGCCCTGCCCGTGCGGGCGGGGCGAGCCCTACGCCGCGTGCTGCCGCCCGCTGCACCGCCGCGAGCGGGAGGCGCCGACCGCCGAGGCGCTCATGCGCTCGCGGTACAGCGCCTTCGCCGTCGGCGACGCCGCGCACCTGCGCCGCACCTGGCACCCGAGCACCGTTCCGGAGCACCTCGACCTCGACGACGACGTCCGCTGGCTCCACCTCGCCGTCACGGAGGTCGAGCGCGGCGGCCCCTTCGACGACGAGGGCGTGGTGGCCTTCGAGGCCGTCGCCCGGGCCGGCGGGCGCCGGCACGTGCAGCGCGAGCGCAGCGCCTTCGTCCGCGAGGGGGGCCGCTGGCTCTACGTCGGCGAGGCGGGGCGGTGAGCGCCGTCCGGGTGCTGCTGGCGACCATCCCGATGGCGGGGCACGCGTCGCCTGCCCTCCCCGTCGCCGCGGAGCTCGCCGCCCGGGGGCACGACGTCCGCTGGCTCACGGGCGCCCACCTCGCCGGCGCGGTCGGCGCGACGGGCGCGCGGCACGTGCCGCTGCGGTCCGCCCACGACTACGCCGACACCGCCTGGCTCGAGGCGCTGCCGGGCCGGCGCCCGCCCGGCCCGCGGCGCCTCGCGCAGGACTTCGAGCACCTCTTCCTGCGCTCGATGCCCGGCTGGGTCGCCGACCTCGAGGCCGAGCTCGCCGCCGCGCCCGCCGACGTGGTGCTCGTCGACGTCGGGCTCGTGGAGTCCGCGCGGGCCGTGCACGAGCGCGGGGGGCCGCCCTTCGCCGTCTTCGGGGTCTCGCCCCTGCTGCTGCGCGACGACGACACGGCCCCCTACGGGCTCGGCCTGCCACCCGCGCTCGGCCGGCTGGGCCGCGCCCGCAACCGCCTGCTGCAGGAGGCGGTCTGGCGCACGCTGCTGCGCCCCGCCGTCGTCGCCCTGCGCGAGGAGCGCGCCGCGCTCGGCCTGCCGGCGGACTCGCCGGCCCAGGCCGTCGGGCCGGTCTCGCCCTTCCTCCACCTGCAGTCCGGCGTCCCGTCGCTGGAGTACCCGCGGCGGGCCATGCCGGCGTCCGTGCGCTTCGTCGGGCACCTCGCCCCGCCGCTCGGGGACGCGCCCCGGCCGTCGTGGTGGGACGACGTGCTCCGGGCGCGGGCCGACCGCCGTCACGTGGTCGTCGTCACGCAGGGCACGGTCGCCACCGACCCCGAGGACCTGCTGCTGCCCGCGGTCCGCGGGCTCAGCGGCGCCGGGCACCTCGTCGTCGTCGCGACCGGACGGCGTGACGCGCCGACGCTGCCGGCCGGCGCCCTCCCCGGGGGGCAGCCGTCCGGGGGAGAGGTGGCGGCGGACGTGCGCGTCGGCGGCTTCCTCCCCTTCGGCGAGCTGCTGCCGCTGGCCGACGCCGTGGTCACCAACGGCGGCTACGGCGGGGTGCAGACGGCGCTCGCCGCGGGCGTGCCCCTCGTCGTCGCGGGTCGCACGGAGGAGAAGCCCGAGGTCGCCGCCCGGGTCGCCTGGTCCGGCGCCGGCGTCGACCTCCGCGTGCAGCGCCCGACCCCGGAACGGGTGCGCCGCGGTGTCGACGCCGTGCTCCACGAGCCGCGGTACCGCGCGGCGGCCGGTCGCCTCGCGGCGGAGTACGCGGGGCTCGACGCGCCGGTGCTGTGCGCGGACCTGCTCGAGGAGCTCGTCGGGCGCTGAGCCGCGCGCCCGGCTCAGCGCTCCCCGAGGCGCTCCGGCACCGGCAGCGGCGCCGTCCCGACGTCGGCCACCGCCGCGCCCAGCGCGCGGGCGGCCTCGGGCGGGCTCGCCAGGCGCCAGTCGGCCTCCTTGTCGAGGTCGAACCACACGACGCCGGCGAGCCCGCGGTCGGAGGCGAGGTCGAGCAGGTCGCCGACCCACGCCGCCTTGTCGCCGCCCTGCTCCGCGCTGGCGACCTCGGTGAGCAGGACGGGCCGGTCCGTGAGCTCCTCGAGGTCGTCCAGGCTCGGCCCGAGCAGCTCCTCGGGGCTGCGCCACCCGCCCCAGGGCAGCGCGTCGCCGGCGTTGTAGCCGTCGAGGCCGACCCAGTCGACGGCGTCGTCGCCCGGGTACAGGGGGGCGTAGGCGGCGCCGCCCGGCGCGTGGACGTTGACCGACCACACCCACACGACGTCCGCGCCCTCCTCGGCGAACAGGGCGCGGACGTGCCGCCAGGCGGCGACGAGGTCCTCGGCCGTCGTGCCGCCGACCCCCACGCCCCACGGGTAGTGGTCGGCGTCCTGCTCGTGGAAGGGGCGCAGGGCGAGGACGCCGCCCCACGCCCGCACCTGCCGGGCGAAGGCGCGCACGTAGGCGTCGTGGTCGCCGCGGGCGACGGCGGCCGGCGCGTAGGCCGGCTGCGCCGCCCCGCCGGCCGGGTCCCACGGCTCCCACGTGAGCATCGGCACGGCGCCGCGGGCCGCAGCGGCGTCGGCCCGGG
>NZ_JABEMA010000087.1 GCF_013004605.1 Pseudokineococcus marinus | reverse complement strand
GCGCTCGCCGGCCCCGGCGAGGACGCCGCGGCGCTGCTCGCCCGCGCCGACGCCGCCATGTACGCCGCCAAGCGCGCGGGCGGCGACCGGTGGTCCGACGGCACGCCGCCCGCCGACGACGTCTCCACGACGGAGATGGCCGTGCTCACCCCCGCGGAGCGGGCCGGCTGAGCACCCCCCGCGGAGCGGGCGGGCGGGGCTCCCCCGCGGAGCGGGCGGGCGGGGCTCTCCCGCGGAGCGGGCCGCCGGGCAGGGCGGCCTCAGCCGCCCGTCGACCAGCTCGGCTCGGCGCCGCCCCGCATGCTCGCGTGGAACGGCGAAGACGCGTCCACCTCGCCGCGGGCCACGGTGGCGCCCGTGGCGGCCGAGGCGTAGAGCGCGGCGGCGAGCTCGAGCGTGCTGCGCGCCTCCGCCGTCGTGACGGGCGGCGGGCGGCCCTCGAGCAGGGCGCGGCGCACCTCGCGGTACTGGGCGGCGTGGCCCGACGGCCCGCCGCCCGCCGTCGCCGCCCACGCCGGCGCCAGCTCCTCCGCGCGCCCGGGCGCGGGCGTGAGGGTCCAGTCGTCGTCGTCGTAGCCGTAGAGGTGCTCCAGCTCGACCGTGCCGCGCTCGCAGTCCAGGCGCACCCGGCTCGTCTCGCGCGCGCAGAGCACCGAGCTGACGACGACCGCGAGCCCGCCGTCCTCCAGCTCCACCGTCGCCGTGGACACGTCCTCGGTCTCCGTCGGGCGCGCGCGGCGGGCCGCCCGCGCCGTCACCGAGCGCCACGGGCCCGCGAGGGACAGGAGCAGGTCCACCTGGTGGATGCCGTGGCCCATCGTCGGACCCCCGCCCTCGGAGTCCCACCGCCCGCGCCAGGGGACGGCGAAGTAGGCGTCGGGCCGGTACCAGAGCGTCTCGCACAGGGCGACGTCCACGCGGCCGAGGTCGCCGCGGCGGAGCATCTCGCGCACGCCCACGGCCCGGCCGCCGAAGCGGTGCTGCGCCACGGTCGCGCACCACCCGCGGCTGGCCGCCTCCGCGGCGGCGACCTCGTCGAGCTGGGCCAGGGAGAGGGCCACCGGCTTCTCGACCAGCGCGGTCACGTCCCGCTCCAGGCAGGCCACCGCCTGCTCGGCGTGGAGCCACGGCGGCGAGCACAGGGCGACGACGTCGACGCCGCCGGCCCCCTGCAGCCGGTCGAGCATCTCCTCGAGCGACGCCGCGGCCACCGGCGCCCCCCAGCGCCCCGCGAAGTCGGCCACGCGGCCGACGTCGGGGTCGGCGCAGCCGACGAGCTCGAGGTCGTCCGCGGCCGCGACGGCCTCGGCGTGCAGCCCCGACACGCCGCCGGTGCCGACGACGGCGACGCGCGTCCTCGCACGGCCCTCGGCCCGCTCGGTCCGCTGACCAGCGGCCCGCTGCTCACCGCTCCGGGGCTCCGGGGCGTCCGTCCCCGCCGTCGTCCTCGTCGCCATCGCCGGACCTCCCCGTCCTCGTCGCCGTCACGTCCGCCGACCAGGGCGGAAAGCGCTTGCACACCGTAGCGCCGGACGCGGGGTCGTCGGGGGAGGCGTCGTCAGGAGCGGAGGGCGCCGCGGGTCAGCCGTCGCCGTCGCGGGCCAGGACGAGGAGGGTGAGGTCGTCCGACCCCGCACCGCCGGTGTGGCGCTCGACGGCGGCGAGGACGGCGTCCGCCGTCCGCCCCGCCGTCCCCGGGCCGCGGCGGGAGGCGGGAGGGAGGGCCGCGAGCGCCGCCAGCAGGCCGTCCTCGCCGAGCATCGTCCGCGAGGCGTCCATCGCCTCGGTGACGCCGTCGGTGTAGAGGACGAGCTGGTCGCCCTGGCGCAGGGCCACCCGCTCCTCGTGGACGACGACCTCGGGCAGCAGCCCGAGGAGGGAGCCGTGGCGCCCCACGAGCCGCGGCGGCCCCTCCGCGGGCAGCAGCACGGGCCGCGGGTGGCCGGCGAGCGCGACGACGACCTCGTCCTCGAGGGCCCCCCCGCCGTCGACCCCGCCGTCCGCCGCCGGCAGGGCGACGAGCGCCAGCGTGGCGAAGCGGCCGTCCATCGCGTCGCGGACGACGCCGCCGACCTCGCGCAGGAGCGGCCCCGGGCGTCGCTCCCCGGCCGCCGCCCCGCGCAGCGCCCACCGCAGGACGCCGGTCGTCGCCGCGGCCCGGGGACCGCGGCCGGAGACGTCGCCGATGAAGGCGTACCAGCCCCCGCCCGGGCGGGGCAGGACGTCGTAGACGTCGCCGCTGACCTCGCCGCGCGAGCCGTCCGGCCGGGTCGCCGGGGAGTAGCGCACCGCCGTCCGGCAGCCGGCCAGCTGCGGCAGCGACGCGGGCACCAGGGTGCGCTGGAGCTGGTCGGCGATCTCCGCCTGCTCCGCGCGCAGCACGTCGCGGGCTCGCTCGGCCTCCACCTGCGCCGTGACGTCGCGCTGCACGGCGACGTAGTGGGTGACCCGGCCCTCGGCGTCGCGCAGCGGCGAGAGGGACAGCTCGTTGGAGAAGACGGCGCCGTCCGCCCGCCGGTTCGGCAGGGTGACGACGCCGGACGCCCCGGCCCGCAGCAGCGCGCGGATGCGGGCGGGCGCGTCCCCGACGTCCAGCCCGTCCTGGAGGAAGCGGCAGTTGCGCCCGAGGGCGTCAGCGGCCGGGTAGCCCGTCGTGCGCGTGAAGGCGGGGTTGACGTACACCAGCGGCTCGTCGGGCGCCGTGACGTCGGCCACGCACACCGCCTGGTCCACGGCCTCGAGCGCCGCGACGAGCAGCCCCTGGCCGCTTGCGGGGCCCACGGTCGCGCCGGCGCCGGCGTGCGCGCCGGGGAGCGGGCTGCGGGGCACGGAGGGCTCCTTCGGGCAGCGGGCGGGGGTCCACAGGTCGAGAGGGTCGCGGGCGGCGAGGCCGTCGACGCTACCTGCGAGGACGGCGGAGCGGCGGGCGAGGGCCGGCGGGGCGGGGCGCCTGCGGCACCCGGTCGGGACGGCAGCAGCCCCGGACCACCGGTCCGGGGCTGCCTGCTCGCGGTGCGCGAGGGGGGAGTCGAACCCCCACGCCCTCTCGGGCACACGGACCTGAACCGTGCGCGTCTGCCTGTTCCGCCACTCGCGCGAGCCGGGGTGAACGCTAGCACGGGGGCGCCCTCGACCCCGCCGCCGCCGAGGAGGCGCCCGCGGCGCGGGAGGGGGCGGCCAGGTCGGGCGGTCAGGGCCGGGCGGGCGGTCCTCCCGGGACGGCGGTCGGCGCCCCGACGGCGATGCAAGCGCTTTCCACCGGGCCCCTCCCGGTGTGACCATGGGCGCGTGACCTCCCGTGCACCGCTGCCCGACCTCGACGGGGAGCGTCCGCTGCGCTCGGCCCTGCGGCTCCTGCGGCCCCACCGGCGGGGCGTCGCCGCGGCCGTCGTCTGCATGGCCGTCAAGGAGACGCCCGTGTGGCTCATGCCGGTCGTCACCGGGCGGGTCGTCGACGTGCTCGTGGCCGGCGGGCCCCTGCGCGAGCTGTGGCTGTGGACCGCCGTGGCGCTCGTGGCCCTCGCCGTCAACTACCCCGGCATGGTGCAGTTCACCAAGCGGTACATGGGCGCGGTGCGCACGGTGGGCGCCGACCTGCGCAACGCCCTCACCGAGCGCCTGCAGACCCTCTCCATCGGCTTCCACACGCGCGTCAGCGCCGCCGTCGTCCAGACGAAGGTGGTGCGCGACGTCGAGAACGTCGAGCTCATGCTCGCCCAGATCGCCCACCCGCTGCTGTCGGCGGCGCTCGTCGTCGTCGGCGCGGTGGTGATGACGGCGGTCGCCGTGCCGGAGTTCCTCCCGGTGTACGCCCTCACCGTCCCGCTGGCCGTGGGGCTGCGGTACGTGCTCGGCCGCCGCTCGCGGCTGCGCAACCAGGACCTGCGCCAGGAGGTCGAGCGCTTCGCCGCGCGCGTGGGCGAGATGGCCGTCCTCATGCCCATCACGCGCGCCCACGGGCTGGAGCGCACCGCGGCCGACCGCGTCGCGACGGGTGCGCTCGACGTGCGCGAGGCGGGGTTCCGCCTCGACATGCTCAACGGCCGCTTCGCGTCCGCGTCGTGGGTCTCCCTGCAGCTGCTCGGCGTCGTCTGCCTCGTGGCCGCGGCGTCGACGTCGCTCACGGGGCTGCTCGCCATCACCCCCGGCGAGGTCGTGCAGCTCTCCTCCTACTTCGCGCTCATCACCGGCGCGATGACGAGCCTGCTCATGCTCCTGCCCGTCGGCGCCCGGGGCCTGGAGTCGGTCCGGTCCATCGCCGAGGTGCTCGCCGAGCCCGACCTCGAGGTCAACGAGGGCCGTCGCGCCGTCGACGCCGTCGAGGGCCGGCTCGTGCTCGAGGGCGTCTCCTACCGCTACCCCGGCGCCGAGGAGGACGCGCTGTCCGCGGTCGACCTCGAGGTCCGGCCCGGGGAGGTCGTCGCCTTCGTGGGGCCGTCGGGCTCGGGCAAGTCGACGGTCCTCAACCTCGTGCTGGGCTTCGTGCGCCCGACGGCCGGCCGCCTGCTCGTCGACGGCGCCGACGCCGCCGGGCTCGACCTGCGCACCGTGCGCCGCCACGTCTCCGTCGTCCCGCAGGAGCCCGTGCTCTTCGAGGGGTCGGTGCGCGAGAACGTCACCTACGGCCTCGTCGACGTGCCCGACGAGAGGGTGCGGCGGGCGCTCGCCGACGCCAACGCCGACGGCTTCGTCGACGCGCTCCCGCAGGGGTGGGACACGGTCGTCGGCCAGCGCGGCGCCCGCCTGTCCGGCGGCCAGCGCCAGCGCCTCGCCATCGCCCGGGCGCTCGTGCGCGACCCGCGCCTCCTCCTGCTCGACGAGGCGACGTCCGCGCTCGACCCGGAGGCCGAGGGCGTCGTCCAGGAGGCCCTGGGCCGCCTCATGCGGGGCCGCACGACCCTCGTCGTGGCCCACCGGCTCACCACCGTGCGGGCCGCCGACCGCATCGTCGTCCTCGAGGGCGGCCGGGTCCGCGAGGTCGGCCCCCGCGACGAGCTGCTCGGCGCGGACGGCCGCTACGCCGCCCTCGAGCGCGCGCAGGGGCTCTGACCGCGGACCCGCCGCCGTCCGGGGCCGCCCCGCGTGGCCGCCCGGTGCCGTGGGACGTCGTCGCTAGGGTGGCGCGCCAGGCGATCGCCGCCGAGCAGGTGCGGCAGCGGACGGGCAGGAGGGAGGCCGGCGTGGGAGTCCTCGACCGCTTCGAGAAGCGCATCGAGCGCGCCGTCAACGGCGTCTTCGCCCGAGCCTTCAAGAGCGAGGTGCAGCCGGTCGAGCTCGCGAGCGCCCTGCGCCGGGAGACCGACACCTCCGCCCAGGTCCTCAGCCGCGAGCGCACGCTCGTCCCCAACGCCTTCACCGTGGCCCTGGGCCCCTCGGACCACGAGCGCATCGCCACGTGGGACGACGCCCTCGGCGAGGAGCTGGCCGACGCCGTCACCGAGCACGCCCGCACCCAGCACTACTCCTTCCTCGGCCCCGTCTCGGTCGCCTTCGAGCGCGACGACGACCTCGAGACGGGCGTCTTCACCGTCCGCAGCGCGCGGGTCAAGGGGTCCATCGCCCCCGCCACCGCGGCGACGGCGACGCCCGAGCACCCCGTGGTCGACGTCGACGGCACGCGCTACCAGCTCACGGGCCGCTCCACCGTCATCGGGCGGGGCAGCGAGTCCGACGTCGTCGTCGACGACCCGGGCGTCTCGCGGCGGCACGTCGAGATCCGCCTCGACGGCGGCCGGGCGAGCGTGCGCGACCTCGGCTCGACCAACGGCACCTACGTCGACGGTCGCCGGGTCGACGCCGGCCCCCTCGTCGACGGCGCCGTGGTGAGCATCGGGCGCACCCGCATCACCTTCTCCAGCCGCGACCGCACCCGCCGCCGGGACGACGACGGCACCGGGACGACGGGGGCCGCCCGGTGAGCGAGCTCACCTACACCGTCCTGCGCCTCGGGCTCCTCGTGCTCCTGTGGGTGCTCGTGCTCGCCGTGGTCGGCGTCCTGCGGCGCGACGTCTTCGGCACCCGCGTCGTCCCGCGCCCGTCGGAGGGGCGACCCGCCGGTGCGGGCCGCCCGCCGCGGGCGGCGCGCGACGACCGACCGGCCCCGCCGCCGGAGGACCGCACCGTGCCGCGGCAGGTCGTCGTCGTCGAGGGCCCCCTGCGGGGGACGGGCCTGGCACTCGGCTCCGCGCCCGTCCTCGTGGGCCGCTCCCCGGACTGCTCGCTCGTCCTCGAGGACGACTACGCCTCGGGGCGCCACCTGCGCCTCTTCCCGCGCGACGGGCGCTGGTGGGTCGAGGACCTGGGCTCGACGAACGGCACGCTGCTCGGCCGGGAGCCGCTGGGCGCGCCCGCGCCGGTCGAGGCGGGCGCGCAGCTGCGCATCGGCCGCACCGTCCTCGAGCTGCGGCGGTAGCGGCGTGGCCACCGCCCTGCGCTACGCCGCGCGCTCCGACGTCGGCCTCGTCCGGTCCTCGAACCAGGACTCGGCCTACGTGGGGCCGCACCTGCTCGTCGTCGCCGACGGCATGGGCGGGCACGCCGGCGGGGACGTCGCCTCCTCCATCGCGGTGGCCGAGCTGAGCCGGCTCGAGGGCGAGTCGCACGGCGCCGACGCCCTGGGGCACCTCGAGGAGGCCGTGCGGCGGGCCTCCGCCCGCCTGTCCGAGCGCGTGCGGGAGGAGCCGGCCCTCGCCGGCATGGGCACGACGGTCACGGCGCTGCTGCGCAGCGGGGACCGCCTGGCGCTGGCCCACATCGGCGACAGCCGCGCGTACGTGCTCCGCGACGGCGAGCTCGCCCAGGTCACCCACGACCACACGTTCGTCCAGCACCTCGTCGACGAGGGCCGCATCACCGCCGAGGAGGCCGAGCACCACCCGCAGCGGTCGGTGCTCCTGCGCGTCCTCGGCGACATCGACTCCAGCCAGGAGCTCGACACCTCGGTCCGCGAGGCGCGCACCGGCGACCGCTGGCTCCTGTGCTCGGACGGCCTGTCCGGGATGGTCGGGCACGCGACGCTGCGCGAGGCGCTCACGGGCGTGCCCGACGTCGGCGAGTGCGCCGACCTCCTCGTGCAGCTCGCGCTGCGCGGCGGCGGCTCCGACAACGTCACCGTCGTCGTGGCCGACGTCGTCGACGTCGGCACCGCGCCGCCCGACCACACGGCCGTCGTCGGCGCCGCCGCCGCCGAGCACGCGCGTCCCACCGGCGACGCGACGTCGCCCGCCGCCCGCGGGGCCGCCCTCGGCCGCCCGGCGCCCGCGGGGGACGACGGGACCGGCGGGGCCGCCGGCGCCGCCGGGGCGCTCGCGGCGGGGGGCGGGCGCCGTCGCGGCCCCTGGCCCCGCGTGCTCGCCGGCGCCGTGGTCCTCGCCGTCCTCGTCGCCGGCGTCCTCGCCGCGTGGCGCTGGAGCCAGGACCAGTACTTCGTCGGCGCCGACGCCGACGGCCGCGTCGCCGTCTTCCGCGGCCTCCCGCAGGACGTCGGTCCCCTGCGCCTGTCCTCCGTCGTCGAGGAGGCCGGGCTCGACCTCGGCGACCTGCGCCCCGTCTCCCGCGGCGCCGTCAGCGAGGGCATCACCGTCGACGACCTCGCCGCGGCCCGACGGGTCGTCGCGACGCTGCTGGGCCAGGCGTGCCCCGCGCCCTCCCCGGAGCCGGAGCCGTCCCCGACGGCGGCGCCCACCGCCGGAGCCGCCACCGCCGCACCGACAGCCGCACCGACCGCCGGGGCGACCGCCTCCCCGACGCCGACGTCGACCGCTGCGGACGACGACGCCGCCGGCGAGGACGTGCCCGCGGGCTGCGCCGCCCTGGACGGGGAGGGCTGAGCCGTGGCCGTCGTCACCCAGCACGCCGCGCGCAGCCGCCGCGGCACCGAGCTGCTGCTCCTCGTCCTCGCCGTCGGCGTGGCCGTGCTCGCCTACGGCATGGTCGGCCTCGGGGTCGACGGGGAGTGGAGCGCGGGCCTGCCGCAGTACGGCGGGGGCCTCGCCGCGCTGGCGCTCGTCGTCCACGGCGTCCTGCGGTGGCGGGCGCCCTACGCCGACCCGGTGCTCCTGCCCGTGGCGGTCGCGCTCAACGGCCTCGGGCTGGCCGTCATCCACCGGCTCGACCTCGCCGAGGGGTCCGCGCAGGCGCCGCGGCAGCTGCTGTGGTCGGCCATCGGCGTGGTCGCGGCGACCGTGGTCGTCGTGGCCCTGCGCGACCACCGGCTCCTGCGCCGGTACACGTTCGTCGCCATGGCGGCGAGCCTCGTCCTGCTGCTCCTGCCGCTGCTGCCCGTGCTCGGCCGCACCATCAACGGGGCGCGCATCTGGATCGGCGTCGGCCCGCTCTCCTTCCAGCCCGGCGAGATCGCCAAGATCACCCTGGCGGTGTTCTTCGCCGGCTACCTCGTCACGGCCCGCGACACGCTCTCCCTCGCCGGGCGCCGCGTGCTCGGTCTGCGGCTGCCCCGGGGCCGCGACCTCGGGCCGATCCTCGTCGCCTGGGCCGGCAGCGTCGGCGTCCTCGTCCTGCAGCGGGACCTCGGCACGTCGCTGCTCTTCTTCGGGCTCTTCGTCGCCGTGCTCTACCTCGCGACGGAGCGGGTCAGCTGGATCGCCATCGGCCTGGTGCTCTTCGCGGGCGGCGCGTACGTCGCCTACCAGCTCTTCGGCCACGTGCAGCAGCGCGTCTCCGGCTGGCTCGACCCCTTCGACCCGGAGGTCTACGACCGCGCCGCCGGCGGCAGCTACCAGCTCGTCCAGGGCCTGTTCGGCCTCGCCAACGGCGGCCTCACGGGCACGGGCCTCGGACGCGGCCGGCCCGACATCGTCCCCTTCGCCAACAGCGACTTCGTGCTCGCGAGCCTCGGGGAGGAGCTGGGGCTCGCCGGTCTCTTCGCGGTGCTGGCGCTCTACCTCGTCCTCGTCGAGCGCGGGCTGCGGACGGCCATCGGCGTGCGCGACGGCTTCGGCAAGCTCCTCGCGGGCGGCCTCGCCTTCACCGTCGCGCTGCAGTGCTTCGTCGTCGCCGGGGGCGTCCTGCGGGTCATCCCCCTCACCGGCCTCACCATGCCGTTCCTCGCCGCCGGCGGCTCCTCCCTGCTGACGAACTGGATCATCATCGGCCTCCTGCTGCGCATCTCCGACGCCGCGCGCCGCCCCGCCCCGACGCCGGCCCCGGCGCCCCCCGGGCCCGCGACGAGCGAGACGCAGATCGTGAGGACGGTGTGAACACCCCGCTGCGCCGCCTCTCCCTCGTCGTCGCCCTCCTCTTCGCCCTGCTGCTCGGCAGCGCGACCTGGGTGCAGTTCGTCGACGCCGGTGACCTGCGCGACGACCCGCGCAACTCCCGGACGCTGCTCGCCGAGCTCGGCCGCGACCGCGGGCCCATCACCGCCGCGACGGGCGAGGTCCTCGCCGAGTCCGTGCCGGCCGAGGGACCCATCGCCTACCGCCGCACGTACCCCGGCGCCCCGTCCGCCGCGACGTGGGCGCACGTCACGGGCTTCTACTCCGTCGTCTACGGCGCCACGGGCGTCGAGGACGCCCTCGGCTCCCTGCTGGCGGGCACGGCGGACGAGCTCTTCTACCGCCGCCTGTCCGACCTCGTCACCGGCCGAGAGCCCTCCGGCGCCTCCGTCGAGCTGACGCTGCAGCCCGAGGTCCAGGAGGCCGCGGCGGCGGCCCTCGGCGACCAGCGCGGCGCCGTCGTCGCCCTCGAGCCGAGCACGGGCCGGGTGCTGGCGATGGTCTCCTCGCCGTCCTACGACCCGGGCGAGCTGGCCTCCCTCGACACCGAGCAGGTGCGCCAGGCCTACGCGCGGCTGCTCGAGGACGACACCGACCCGCTGGTCAACCGGGCCGTCGCGGGCGACCTGTACCCGCCGGGGTCGGTCTTCAAGCTCGTGACGGCCGCGGCGGCCCTCGAGACGGGCGACTACACGCCCCAGTCGGTGCTGCCGGGCCCCGCCGAGCTGCCCCTGCCCCTGACGACGATCTCGCTGCCGAACGTCAGCGGCGAGGCCTGCGGTCCCGGCGACGAGGTGTCCCTCGCCGACGCGCTGCGCATCTCGTGCAACACCGCCTTCGGCTCCCTGGGCCTCTCGCTCCCCGACGGCGCCGTCGCCGACGAGGCGGCCGAGCTCGGCTTCGGCCGGGCCCTGCAGGTGCCGCTGCGCGTGACGCCGAGCACCTACCCCGAGGACCTCGACGAGCCCCAGCGCGCCCTCGCGGCCATCGGCCAGGGGAGCGTGCGCGTGACCCCGCTGCAGGTGGCCATGGTGAGCGCGGCCGTCGCCAACGACGGCGTGCTCATGGCGCCGCAGATGGTCGCCTCGGTCAACGCCGAGGACCTGTCCGTCGTCGACGCGCCGGAGCCCCGCGAGCTGGGCCGCGCGATGTCGGAGGACACGGCCGCGGCGCTCACGGAGATGATGGAGCTCGTCGTCCAGGACGGGACGGGCACCGCGGCGCAGATCAGCGGCGTCGACGTCGCCGGCAAGTCGGGGACGGCGGAGGTGGGCGACACGGACGGCGACGGCTCCCCGGAGGACCCGCACGCGTGGTTCACGGCCTTCGCCCCGGCGCAGGACCCGCAGGTCGCGGTGGCGGTGGTCGTGGAGAACGGTGGTGACGCCGGCAGCGAGGCCTCCGGCGGCCGGACGGCGGCGCCGATCGCGCGCCAGGTGGTGGAAGCGGTGATCGGACGATGAGGCCCTCCGCGGGTGACGTGCTCGGGCGCTACGAGCTGGTCGACCGGGTCGCGGTCGGCGGCATGGGCGAGGTGTGGGCCGCGCGCGACGAGGTCCTCGGCCGCGAGGTCGCGGTGAAGATCCTCAAGGAGGAGTTCACCGGCGACCCCGGCTTCCTCGAGCGCTTCCGCGCCGAGGCCCGCCACTCCGCGGGGCTGTCGCACCCGAACATCGCCGGCGTCTACGACTACGGCGAGGTCGAGGGCTCGGCGTACCTCGTCATGGAGCTCGTGCCCGGCGCGCCCCTGTCCGACCTCATCGCCCGCGAGGGGCCGATGGACCCGCTGCGCGCCGTGCGCGTCATGGCCCAGGCCGCCTCGGGCCTGGGCGCGGCGCACGCCGCCGGCGTCGTCCACCGCGACGTCAAGCCGGGCAACCTCCTCATCACCCCCGACGGGGACGTCAAGGTCACCGACTTCGGCATCGCCCGGGCGGGCGACCAGGCGCCCCTGACCCGCACGGGCCAGGTCATGGGCACCGCCCAGTACCTCGCGCCGGAGCAGGCGATGGGGCGGCCCGCGCTGCCCGCCAGCGACGTCTACGCCCTCGGGGTCGTGGCCCACGAGATGCTCACGGGCGAGCGGCCCTTCACGGGCGACTCGCAGGTGGCCGTGGCGATGGCCCAGGTCAACGACGCACCGCCGCCGCTGCCCGACCACGTGCCGGACGGCGTGCGCGAGCTCGTCGAGGTCTGCCTGCGCAAGGACCCGGCGCGCCGCCCCGCCGACGGCAGCCAGCTCGCCGCCGTGGCCGCGGCCCTCGGCCGCGGCGACGAGGCCGGCGCGCACCGG
>NZ_JABEMA010000086.1 GCF_013004605.1 Pseudokineococcus marinus | reverse complement strand
CCTCGACCCGCGCCGCCCTGTCGGGCCTGGCCTCGGCGCGCGCCTGGCCCTCGGCGCCCCGCCCCGTGCTCGCCGACGAGCTGTGGCCCGAGCGCGTGCTCTCCGGCGACGTGCGCGCCCGGCGCGCGCTCCTCGACGTCGTGTACCGGCCCCTCGTGGCCGCCGGCGGCGCCCTGGCGCAGACCGTCACGACCTACCTCGAGCAGGGCCGCTCCCTCGAGGCCACGGCCCGGCTGCTCTTCGTCCACCCGAACACCGTCCGGTACCGGCTGCGCAAGGCCGCGGACGCGACGGGGTGGGACGCCACCTCCCCGCGCGACGCGCTCGTGCTGCAGGTGGCGCTCGTCGTCGGCGCCCTCGCCGACGGCCCGGCGGCCCCCCGGCCGACCGGGGCCGGTGTCGAGGCCGCCGGGGGCCCCGCGCCGCCGAGCGACGCCGCGAGCTGATCCCGGACGTCGACGGCGGACGACGACGTCACCGGCGCCCCACGCGCCACCACAGCCCCAGGTCGTCACGGCTTGGAGCCGCCCGTCGACGCACCGTCACGCCCCGTCCACCCGCCGGCCACCGCCCGTTGTAGGAATGCTCCAAAGTCGCCGCCCGGGTGCTGTCGGCGTCCGCACCGCCCGGTCGCCCGCGCGCGCACCAGAGTCGAGCCGTGCTCGTCATCGCGTGCCCCGGCCAGGGGTCCCAGACGCCCGGCTTCCTCACCCCGTGGCTGGAGGTCCCCGGCTTCGCCGACCGGCTGCACTGGCTCTCCGTCGTCGCCGGCCTGGACCTCGAGGCCCACGGCACCACCTCCGACGCGGAGACCATCCGCGACACGGCCGTCGCCCAGCCCCTCATCGTCGCCAGCGGTCTCGTCTCGCTGCTGGCCCTCTTCCCGCAGCCCGCCGACGCCTTCACCGTCGTCGGCGCCGGGGCCGGCCACAGCGTCGGGGAGATCACCGCGGCCGCCGCGTCCGGCGTCCTGTCGGCCGAGCAGGCCATGGTGCTCGTGCGCGAGCGCGGCCGGGCCATGGCCGACGCCAGCGCGCAGGCGCCCACGGGCATGAGCGCGGTCGTCGGCGGCGACCCCGAGGAGGTCGCCGCGGTGCTCGAGCGCCACGGGCTCGTCGCCGCCAACGCCAACGGCGCCGGCCAGGTCGTGGCCGCCGGCACGCGCGACCAGCTCGAGGCCCTGCGCGGGGACGCGCCGGCCCGGGCCCGCGTCATCCCCCTGCAGGTCGCCGGCGCCTTCCACACCGAGCACATGGCGCCCGCCGTGCCGGTGCTCGAGCGCCTCGCCCGCGCGATCACCACGCACGACCCGCGCGTGCTCCTGGCCTCCAACGCCGACGGCACCGTGGTCCACGACGGGCGCGAGGTGCTCTCCCGCCTCGTCGCGCAGGTCGCGCGGCCCGTGCGCTGGGACCGGTGCATGGAGACCTTCGCCGACCTCGGCGTCACCGGCGTCCTCGAGGTCCCGCCCGCGGGCACGCTGGCGAACCTCGCCAAGCGCGCGCTGCCCGGCGTCGAGACCTTCGCGCTGAAGACGCCCGACCAGCTCGACGCCGCGCGCGAGTTCGTCGCCCGCCACGGCGAGCGCAGCACCGTGACGACGACGCCCACGTGGCGGCTCGTCGTCGCCCCGGCCAAGGGCGTCGTCCGGGTGCAGGGGCCTCGCGAGGAGGGCGCCCGCGTCGAGGCCGGCGCCGTCGTCGCCCGCGTGGAGGGCCTGCGCGACGGCGTCGACGCCAGCGCCCCGCACGGCGGCAGCGTCGTCGAGTGGCTCGTCGAGGACGGCGACCCGGTCTCCCCCGGCCAGCCGCTCGTGCGCCTGCACCCCGCCGGCGGCGCCGCGTGAGCGCCCCGACGACGGCGCCCGTGCTGCGCACGCGCCGCGGGCCCGAGCACGCCCGGATCATGGGCGTCGGCGCCTGGCGGCCCGAGCGCGTCGTCACCAACGAGGAGGTGTGCCAGCACATCGACTCGACCGACGAGTGGATCCGCCAGCGCACCGGCATCGAGGCGCGCGGCTGGGCCGACGCGGGCACCTCCGTCGTCGACATGGCCGTGCACGCCGGCGCCGAGGCGCTGGCCGCGGCCGGCGTCGAGCCCTCGCGGGTCGGCGCCGTCATCGTCGCCACGGTGTCGCACCCGTACCAGACCCCCGCCGCCGCCACCCAGGTCGCGGACCGGCTCGGCGCGACACCCGCTGCGGCGTGGGACGTCTCGGCCGGGTGCGCCGCCTTCTGCCACGCCGTCGCGCAGGCCGCCGACCTCGTGCGCGGGGGGACGTCGGAGCACGTGCTCGTCGTCGGCGTCGACAAGCTGTCCGACTTCACCGACCTCAGCGACCGCTCGACGGCGTTCCTCTTCGCCGACGGCGCGGGCGCCGTCGTCGTCGGCCCGTCGGACACGCCCGGCATCGGCCCGACGGTGTGGGGCTCCGACGGCTCGCAGTGGGACGTCATCCGCAACCGCACCTCGTGGCTCGAGCACCGCGACGCCGTCGCGGAGGCCGTGGCGTGGCCGGCGCTGCAGCAGGAGGGCCAGAAGGTCTTCCGCTGGGCGGTCTTCGCCATGGCGCCCCTGGCGCAGCAGGCCATCGACGCGGCCGGGATCACGGCCGGCGACCTCGCCGCCTTCATCCCGCACCAGGCCAACATGCGGATCATCGACAAGCTGGCCAGCCAGGTCGGGCTGCCGGAGCACGTGGCGATCGCCCGTGACATCCGCACGACCGGCAACACCTCGGCGGCCTCGGTGCCCCTCGCCATGCACCGGATGCTCGCCGAGGGCCAGGCGCCCTCCGGCGGCCTCGCGCTGCTCATCGGCTTCGGCGCCGGGCTGTCCTACGCCGCCCAGGTCGTCGTCCTGCCCTAGCGGCCACCCCGTCCCCCCGCCCCGGCGGGTCGCACCACCGCACCACGCAGACCAGCACCACCTGCCGACCAGCACGACCCCGACGGCGCGCACCCGGCGCGCCAGAGACGAGGAGCACGCACCCATGGCCCAGAGCGAGAACGAGATCCTCGACGGCATCGCCGAGCTCGTGAACGAGGAGACCGGCCTGCCCAAGGAGTCGGTCGAGATGGACAAGTCCTTCACGGACGACCTCGACATCGACTCGCTGTCGATGACCTCGATCGTCGTGCACGCCGAGGAGAAGTTCGGCGTGACGATCCCCGACGAGGACAGCAAGAACCTGCGCACGGTGCGCGACGTCGTCGCCTACATCCAGCAGGCCCAGGGCTGAGACGCCCTCCGCGCCGCACCGCCCCGGCACCGCCCGGGGCGGTGCGGTGAGCACCGGCGCCACCCCGCGCCCCGAGCGCACCGGCGCACCGCCGCCCGGCCCGCTCGCCCCCCGCACCTCCCCACCCACGACCCGGGTCACCGGACCAGGAGGACGTCCCATGTCCGAGCAGACGCCCCGCAGCGCAGCCGCGGGCACGAGCGGCGCCGTCGTCGTGACGGGGATGGGCGCCACCACCCCGCTCGGCGGTGACGTGCCGAGCACCTGGGAGGCGGCCCTCGCCGGCCGCTCCGGCGCCCGACCGCTGACCATGCCCTTCGTCGAGGAGCTCGGCCTGCCGGTGACCTTCGGCGGCACGCTGGCCGTCCCGGCGACCGACGTCCTCCCGCGGCACGAGTCCAAGCGCCTCGACCCCTCGGCGCAGTACGCCCTCATCGCCGGCCGCGAGGCCTGGGCGCAGGCGGGCGCCCCCGAGGTGGAGGGCGAGCGCCTCGGCGTGGTCGTCGCCACCGGCATCGGCGGCGTGACCACGCTCATCGGCGCCTACGACGTCCTCCGCGAGCGCGGCCCCCGGCGCGTGCTGCCCCTCACCGTGCCGATGCTCATGCCCAACGGCGCCGCCGGCGCCCTCGCCATCGAGTTCGGCGCGCAGGCGGGCGCCCACAGCCCCGCCTCGGCCTGCGCCTCCGGCGCGGAGGCCATCGCCTACGCCGCCGAGATGATCCGCACGGGTCGCGCCGACGTCGTCATCGCGGGCGGCACCGAGGCCGCGATCCTCGCGCTGCCCATCGCCGCCTTCGCGTCCATGCACGCGCTCTCCCTGCGCAACGACACGCCCGAGACCGCCTCCCGCCCCTACGACGTCACGCGCGACGGCTTCGTGCTCGCGGAGGGCGCCGGAGTCGTCGTCCTCGAGTCCGAGGCGCACGCGGCCGCCCGCGGCGCCCGCGTGCTCGGCACCGTCGCCGGCGCCGGCATCACCTCCGACGCCCACCACATCGCCGCCCCGGACCCGGAGGGCCTCGGCGCCACGCGCGCCATGCGCCTCGCCCTCCAGCAGGCCGGCGCGCAGCCGAGCGACGTCGTCCACGTCAACGCGCACGCGACGTCGACCCCGGTCGGCGACGTCGCCGAGGCCGTCGCCCTGCGCGCCGCCCTCGGCGGCGCCACCGACGGCGTGGCGGTGTCGGCCACGAAGTCGATGACCGGCCACCTCCTCGGCGGCGCCGGGTCCCTCGAGGCGATCTTCTGCCTCAAGGCGCTCGAGGACGGCCTCGCCCCGCCGACGATCAACGTCACCGAGCTCGACCCGCAGATCGACCTCGACGTCGTCCTCGACGAGCCGCGGAAGATCCCGAGCGGCCCCGACGTCGTCGCGCTCAACAACGCCTTCGGCTTCGGAGGCCACAACGCCGCCCTCGCGATCACCGGCCCCCGCGGCGGTGCGGCGTGAGCGCCGTCGCGGCGCCCGAGGCGGCGGCCGCCGCCGAGGTCGACCCCAAGGACCCGCTGCACCGGCTGCGGCTCCTCTTCGACGAGGGCAGCGCCGAGGCCATCACCCCCGCCGACGACTCGGGCATGCTCGCCGCCACGGGCACGGTCGACGGCGCCCCCGCCGTCGCCTTCGCCTGCGACGCCCGGGTGCAGGGCGGGGCCATGGGCTCCGCCGGCAGCCGCGTCATCCTCACCGCCTACGAGCGGGCGCTGGCCGACGGCGTGCCGGTCGTCGGCGTCTGGCACTCCGGCGGCGCGCGGCTGCGGGAGGGCGTCGTGTCGCTCGACGCCTTCGGCGCCGTCTTCGCCGTCATGACCCGCGCCTCCGGCGTCGTGCCGCAGGTCTCCGTCGTCGTGGGCCCGGCCGCCGGCGGCGCCGCCTACGGCCCCGCGCTCACCGACGTCGTCGTGCTGGCGCCCGAGGGCCGCGTCTTCGTCACGGGCCCCGACGTCGTGCGCTCCGTCACCGGCGAAGACGTCGACGCCGCCCGCCTGGGCGGGCCGGAGCCCCACGGTCGCCGCTCGGGCGTCGTGCACGTCGTCGCGGAGTCCCAGCACGGCGCCTACGCGCAGGCGCGCAAGCTGGTGCACCTGCTCGGCGCCCAGGGGGCGATGGACGTCGCCTCCGTCGTCGAGCGCGACCTGTCGGCGCACCTGCCGGACAACGTCAGGCGCGCCTACGACGTCCACCCGCTCGTCGACGACCTCCTCGACTCCCCCGCGGGGCACGGCGAGGACGACGGCTCGCTCGAGCTGCACCCGCGCTGGGCGCCCAACGTCGTGACGACGCTGGGACGCATGGGCGGGCGGACGGTCGGCGTCGTCGCCAACAACCCGCTGCGCCTCGGCGGCTGCCTCGACTCCTCCTCGGCGGAGAAGGCGGCGCGCTTCGTGCGGCTGTGCGACTCGCTCGGCGTGCCCCTCGTCGTCGTCGTCGACGTGCCGGGGTACCTGCCCGGCGTCGGCCAGGAGTGGGACGGCGTCGTGCGCCGCGGCGCCAAGCTGCTGCACGCCTTCGCCGAGTCCGTCGTGCCGCGCGTGACCCTCGTGACGCGCAAGACCTACGGCGGGGCCTACATCGCCATGAACTCCAAGTCGCTCGGCGCGACGCGGGTCTTCGCGTGGCCGACGTCGGAGGTCGCCGTCATGGGCGCCGTCGCCGCCGTGCGGATCCTGCACCGCCGCCGGCTCGCCGAGGTGCCCGCCGACGCGAAGGCGGAGGTGGAGGCCGAGCTGGCCGCCGAGCACGAGCAGCTCTCGGGCGGGCTCGCGCGCGCGGTGGAGATCGGCGTCGTCGACGAGGTCGTCGAGCCGGTGGCGACCCGCACGGCCCTCGCGGGTGCCATCGCCGCCGCGCCGCAGCGGCGCGGGCGGCACGGCAACATCCCGCTCTGACGCGGCTGCACGACGGAGGGGCACCCCCGAGGGGGCGCCCCTTCGTCGTGCCGTGGACGTGCTCCTGCCCGGACTTCACAGCCTTCGTCCGCCGACGAGGCGCCCGGGGCGGGACTTCGCCGCCTTCTTCCGCCGGGGACGAGCCGGGGAGGACGCGACGCCGTCGCCCTCCCCCGCCTGCGGCGTCGACCGCCGCCGGGTCAGCCGACGCGGTGCAGCCAGCGGACGGGCGCGCCGTCGCCGGCGTAGCGGAAGGGCTCGAGCTCGTCGTCCCACGCCGTCCCGAGGGCCAGGTCGAGCTCGGCGCGCACGTCGGCGGCGGAGTCGACGGCCGCCTCGAGGGCCGCGCGGACGCGGTCCTCGGGCACGAGGACGTTGCCGTGGACGTCGGTGACGGCGTGGAAGATGCCCAGCTCGGGCGTGTGGCTCCACCGGCCGCCGTCGACGCCGGGGCTCGGCTCCTCGGTGACCTCGTAGCGCAGGTGCGCCCAGCCGCGCAGCGCGGACGCCAGGCGGGCGCCCGTGCCCTGCTCGGCCTGCCACGACAGCTCGGTGCGGTAGGCGCCGGGTGCGACCGGCTGCTCGATCCAGTCCAGGGTCGCGGACACGCCGAGGACCCCGCTCGCCGCCCACTCGACGTGGGGCAGCAGCGCGCGGGGCGAGGAGTGCACGAAGAGGACTCCGCGCGTCAGTGCTCCGGGCATGTCAGACCCTCCTGTGTCGGTGGAGCGAGGTGCGTCTTCCCCAACGTCCTCGACCGACCGGCCAGGTGGCTCACGTGCACGTGCCGTGACGGCGCAGCGCCGTCGCGCGCATGCTGCCAGACCGTCGCCCGCGCCGCCAGCAGGTCCACCGCACCGGCGCCCCGGACGGGCGAGCCGGCGGCTGACGAGCGCACGATGGGCGCGTGAGCCCCCGCGAGCAGCCGCGCCGCCCGACCTTCCTCGGGCCGCGGGCGATGGACAGCCTGCAGGCGCCCGGTGACGCGGCCGGGCGGGAGGCGGCCGCGCACGCCACGGCTCGGCTGCTCGTCGAGGGCGCGCAGAGCTCCGGCGACGCCGAGGTCGCCGCGCGCCTCGTCGGCCTGGCGGACGAGCACGGCCTCGAGCTGCTCGCGCAGCTGTGGGCGGACGCCGCGCCCGAGTCCCTCCCCGGCGCGCTGTGGCGCCTGTACGTGCTGCGGCAGTGGGTGCACGGGGCTCCGTCGGAGGCGTCGCGGCAGTTCGACGAGGGACGGCGGCGGGCGCCCGTCCTCGAGGCCGTCGCCGGCGTCGCCGACCCGCCGGGCCCTGACGAGGTCCGTCAGCAGGTGGACGCCGTCCTGGCCGGGGTGGCGACGGGCGACTTCGCCGTCACGCTCGAGCGCGCCGCGGCCTTCGCCCGGGTCGTCGCCGTGGGGCGCGCCGACCTCGCCGACGAGGAGCCGTGGCCGGCCGCCGACGTGGAGGACCCTCTGACGACGTCCGCCGGGCGCCTCGTGCGCACCGCGGAGCACCTCGAGGCCTGCGCCGGTCGTTGGAGGTCCGGGTCCCTGCTCTGAGCGGGCGCCCGGTGCCGCGGCCGGCCGCCCGGGCGACGCCCCCGGCTCGCCTCCGCCGGCGCGACGTGGACGGCCGCCCGTGGTTACAGTGGTCGCGCGCCGGGCCGCGGTAGCCCCGGGCTCCACATGAAGCCGCTTCGAGCGGCCACGCGCCGAGAGGCGCTCCCGGCCCGGCGCACCTCTTCCCCCCGCACGCCCCCGGTCCTCACCTCGCCGCCGAGGCGGCGGGTCATCGGGCCGGCGGCGCGTCCGGCAGCGCCAGCAGCCATCCCGGCCCCCAGCAGCGGCCGGGCAGCCGGGCGCGCAGCCCGCGGTCGGCGGTCACGACGACCACCTCCGTCCCCGCCCCCAGGTCGCGGCCCAGGTGCCCCGCCAGCTCCACCACGGCGTCGTCGCCGCTGCCCTCGGCGAGCAGCACCTCCACGCCCGGCGCGGTCGGGTGCACGCCGGCTGCGCGCGCGGCGCCCTCGAGGACCGCGGCGACGGCCAGCACCCGGACCGGGGCGCCGTCGGCGCCCGCCACCGCACGACCGGGGACCAGCGCGAGCTGGGCCAGGAGACGCCGGGCGGCACCGGCGCGGTCGCGCCACCACCCGTCGGGACGGGACCCCACGACGTTGGCCGCGTCGACGACGAGCACGACGTCGACGAGGGCGACGGCGGCGACCGGCTCCTCCCCCACCAGCCCGAGGATGCCCCACGCGGGGCGGGGGTGCTCGGGCGCGCGCACCGGTCGGCCCCGCCGCCGGACCCCACGCCTCGCCGCCGGCGGCCTCGGCACCCATGCTGGGCGGCATGCACGACGACGCCGACGACCAGCCGACCACCGCGGACGACGGCCGCCCGCAGGACGCCGGCACCCGGTCGCGCGGGCCCGCCATCCCGACGATCTCGGTCAACGCCGCGGAGCAGGACCCCGACCCGAGCGAGTCGAGCAGCGACTCGACAGCGCAGCACGACAGCGCCGACTACGACAACGACCGGGAGGACCTCCCGCCGGGCCCGTCCTCCAGCGCGTGACCGCTTCGGGCGGACGCCGCCGCCGGGCCGCAGCCCTCCGCCTCGCCCCCGGGCCGGTCAGCCCCAGCCGGCGGCGCGCCGCGTCCCGGCGTCGAGCCGCCGTCCGACGGCCGCCAGCTGAGCGGGCGTGAGGTAGGAGGGGTTGCTCCCGAACGGGGCGCGCAGCACCTCGGCGCGGGAGAGCTCGCTCGCGGCCGCGAGCGAGGGGCGGGCGAGCGGGAGCCGCAGGAGGACGAGCTCGACCTCGACGGCGGGCTCCGCGTCCGGTCCCGCCACCAGGACGCCGACGGCGTGCACTCCCGGGTCCACCCGGCCGCTGAGCCACAGCAGGCACCGCTGGCCGGGCGCCATCAGCCCGAGGCGGTAGGAGGGGCGCACGCAGCGCCGCAGCACCAGGGACTCCCCCGGGCGCCAGGACGGGGCGAGGGCGCGCGGCGGCGCGCTGGTCTTGAAGACCCAGCACCCGAGGTCGTCGGTCTGCAGTCGCGCCACCGGCCCCATCGTCCTCGTCGCACGGCCGCCGTCGGACGCCGACGCGCGGCGGGGAGGGGCGGCGGGCTGCACGGGGGCGACTTCCCGCCACGACCACCTGCTGCCTCAGGAGGACTGGCCCAGGTCGGTCACGAGGCTGACGGCGACCGCGATGACGACGGTGCCGAACAGGTAGGCCAGCAGGGCGTGCCCGAGCCCCGTCCCGCGGATCGACTGCCCGGTGAGCTCGGTGTCCGCGACCGAGAAGGCCATCCCGACGGTGAAGGCGAGGTGGGCGAAGTCGCTGCACGCCGGTGTGGAGCGGTCGCCGAAGTCGACGTCGTCGTCCCCGTCCTGGTAGTGGGCGGGCGTACTTCAGGGCGAAGACGGTGTTCACCAGCGCCCAGGGCAGGACCACCACCAGGACGCAGTGATGACCGCGACGACGCCGACCGCGTCCTGGCCGGAGCGCACGAGGGCCTCCACGACGGCCACGAGGCTGCCCACCGAGGCGGTGAGCACGACCGCGTCGGTGACCCGGCTGCGGGCGATGGCACCGACGAGGGACCCGGACGCGCTCGCTCCGGCGGGAGCGGTCCGGGGGCGCGGGGCGTGCGCCCGGAGCCGGCCGGGCGAGCCGGGGCGACGTCCTGTAGGGCAGGTGGGGCTCGAACCCACGACCGGCGGATTATGAGTCCGCTGCTCTGACCGGCTGAGCTACTGCCCCTGGCGGGCGGCAGCCTAGCGAGCGCCTCCGACCGGGGCGTGCAGCAGCAGCGCCTCGCCCTGCCCTCCCCCGCCGCACAGGGCGGCGACGCCCGTCCCGCCGCCCCGCGCCCGCAGGTCGAGCGCGAGGGTCAGGGCCAGGCGGGCGCCCGAGGCGCCGATCGGGTGCCCCAGGGCGATGGCCCCGCCGCGGGGGTTGACCCGGTCGAGGTCGACGCCGAGCTCGCGCACGGAGGCGAGCACGACGGCGGCGAAGGCCTCGTTGACCTCGAGGACGTCGAGGTCGCGCGGCGTCAGGCCGGCTCGAGCGCAGGCGCGCTCGACCGCCCGCGCGGGCTGGCTCTGCAGCGTCGAGTCGGGCCCGGCCACGAGACCGTGGGCGCCGACCTCGGCCAGCCAGGGCAGCCCGGCGGCCTCCGCGCGCTCGCGACGCATGACGACGAGCGCGGCCGCGCCGTCGGACACCGGCGACGCCGACCCGGCGGTGATGGTGCCGTCGGGCCGGAAGGCCGGCGGCAGCGCCGCGAGGGCCTCCGGCGTCGTGCCCGGCCGCACGCCCTCGTCGACCACCACCTCGACCGGCTCGCCGCGGCGCCGGGGCACGAGGACCGGGGTGATCTCCTCGGCGGCGCGGCCGTCGGCCGTCGCGGCCGCGGCGAGGCGGTGGCTGCGGACGGCGAGGGCGTCCTGCTCCTCGCGCGTCGAGGCGCCCAGAGCAGTGACGGAGGCGTCCGCCGCGCGAGCCGCCTCCTCCACCTCGGTGAGGGCGCCCATCGAGACGTCGGTGAAGGCGTCCCAGAGGCCGTCGTGCGACGTCGCGTCCTGCAGGACGGCGTCGCCGAAGCGGTAGCCGCCGCGCGCGCCGGGGAGCAGGTGCGGCGCGCCGCTCATCGACTCCATGCCCCCGGCGACGACGACGTCCGCCTCCCCCGCCCGGACGAGCTGGTCGGCCAGGGCGACGGCGCGCAGGCCCGACAGGCAGACGGCGTTGACCGTGAGCGCCGGCACGGACATCGGCACGCCCGCGGCCGCAGCCGCCTGCCGCGCCGGGTTCTGCCCCTGGCCGGCCTGCAGGACCTGGCCCATGAGCACCTGGTCGACCTCGCCCGCCGCGACCCCGGCCCGCTCGAGGGCCGCGCGGATCGCGACGGCGCCGAGGTCGACGGCGCGCAGCGAGGACAGCGCGCCCTGGAGGCGACCCATCGGGGTCCGGGCGCCGGCGACCACCACGGAGACGCGCCCAGGAGCGCTCACGAGGGGGCGCTCACGACGGGGTGGCGGCGAGGTCGGGACGGCGAAGGACCGAGATCATGAGGACTGAGCTCCCGTGCGTCCTGGACGGCGCCCGCCCGCGACGCTGCGGAGGGCCGACCGCGAGGCTCCCGCGGCTGGATTCGAACCAGCAACCGTTCGATTAACAGTCGAATGCTCTGCCGTTGAGCTACGCGGGACCGTGCACGACCACCATCGGCGACCGAGCGCGACGAGATTAGCAGGACGAGCCGGGCGCTCACGCCGACGCCCCGCCCGGCCCCGCTCGTCGTCGCCGCGGACGCCGGGAGGGACGCCGTCGTCAGGCGCTCTCGGCCGCGCCAGCCCCGACGAGGGTGTGGATCTCGTCGATGAACAGGACGATGTCGCCGCGGGTGCGGATCTCCTTGAGCACCTTCTTGAGGCGCTCCTCGAAGTCACCGCGGTAGCGGCTGCCC
>NZ_JABEMA010000085.1 GCF_013004605.1 Pseudokineococcus marinus | reverse complement strand
GGCGCGGGTGGCGGCCTGGAGCGGGGCCGGCGCCGTCGCGGCGACGTCGCTGGCGGCCGCCGCCGTCTCCGGGCTCGCCGCCTTCTTCGTCCGGCAGGTGGTCAGGCCCGTGCACGAGCGGCCGGACGACGTCCGGGTCCTCGCGGTGGACCTCGAGGGCGCCGGGCCGGACGGGCCCGTCGTCACGGTGACGGCCGACGCGCAGCACCGCGCCCCCGGCCGCTACGTCCTGCTCCTCGACGGCGGGCGCCGCGCGGCGCAGGTCGGCGCGGTGGTGCGCGAGGAGCGGGGCGCCGTCGTGCGCGAGCTGCTCACGTCGCCCGAGGGCGGCCTCGCGCCCGGCTCCGCCCGCTGGAGCGGGACCGTCCACGTCGGCGACCCGACGTCGGCGCTCGGCCTCGCGCACGAGGACGTGCGGGTCGCGACGCCGCTCGGCGGACTCCCGGCCTGGTTCGTGCCGGCCGCCCGCGGGCGCCGCGACGAGGAGGGGGACGCTGCCGGGCCGACCGGGCGAGCGGGGGGCGAGGTCTGGGCCGTGCTCGTGCACGGCCGCGGCGCCACGCGCGAGGAGTGCCTGCGGGCGGTGCCGCTGCTGCACCGCCTGGGGCTGCCGTGCCTCGTGCCGGCCTACCGCAACGACGCCGACGCCCCGCCCGAGTCCGCGGGCCACTACGGCCTGGGCGACACCGAGTGGCTGGACGTCGAGGCGGCCCTGCTCCACGCCCTCGACCACGGCGCGCGGGAGGTCGTCCTCGTCGGCTGGTCGATGGGCGGGGCGATCGTCCTGCAGCTGGCCACGCGGTCGTGGACCGCCGACCGTGTCCGCGCCGTGGTCCTCGACTCGCCGGTCGTCGACTGGCGCGACGTGCTCGAGCACGCGGCGCGCCGCAACCGGCTGCCCTGGCCCGCCGGTCGCCTCGGCATCGCCATGCTGGCCCGGCCGGAGGCGCGGGCGCTGCTCGGCGTGAGCGCCCCCATCGACGTCTCCCGCCTGGACTGGGTCGTCCGCGCCGACGAGCTGCGGCTGCCCGTCCTGCTGCTCCACGCCGCCGACGACGACGTCGTCCCCATCGGGCCCTCCCGGCGGCTCGCGGCCGCCCGGCCCGACCTCGTCGTCTTCCGGGACTTCCCGGGAGCGCAGCACACCAAGGAGTGGAACACCGACCCCGAGCGCTGGGAGCGCGAGGTCGCGCGCTTCCTGCTCGAGCACCTCTGACGCCGGGCGGCCCGGCGGGCAGGGACGTCAGCCGGCCCCGGTGGCCGACGAGCGGCGCTCCAGGTGCGCCGCCAGCGCCCGCAGGCGACGGCGCGTCTCCCAGCGGAACGCGGCCAGGGCGACGGGCTCGACGACCCGGCGCAGCGCCGCGGGCCGGCCGGTGAAGGTCAGGGTGTAGACGACGTCGCTGCGAGGGCGGCCGTCGACGGGCGCCCCGGGGCGGTGGCGGATCGAGGCCGCCCACCTCGCGAAGAACGGCGAGCGGCCCACCAGCACGACCGCCGCGAGCGTCGGCCGGCGGAACGTCACGTACCGGGTGCGGAAGGTCAGACCGCCGAGGGTCCACCGCGCCGAGCAGACCGCCTCGACGCCCTGGGCGGGGGGCGCGTCGTCCACCGTCCGCGCCTCGCGCAGCAGCGTGTCCCACGTCAGCCGTCGTGGGTAGTCGTGCACGAGGTCGAAGGCGTCCTCCACGGACGCCGGCACGGTCTGCGTGATGGTCGCGTGGGCGGTCACCCGGAGATCGTGGCACCGCCGCGCACGTCGCCCGCGGCGGCGGCCCCGACGACGTCAGCGGCCGGCGTCAGCGGCGCACGAGCCACCGGCCGAGCAGGGTGCCGCCGCCGTCGTCGGCCAGCAACAGCGACGCCAGGTCGAGGTGGGCGGTGAGCGCGGGGCCGACGAGGGCCCGCGGGCCGCTCCCGGCGACGAGCAGCGGCGACGTCGTGAGGCAGAGCTCGTCGAGCAGGTCGGCGGCCGCGACGTCGCGGAGCAGCGCGGGGCCGCCCTCGCAGAGCACGCGCCGCAGGCCCCGGTCCGCCAGCGCGGCCACGGCGGCCGCGAGGTCGACGTCGTCGTCCCCGGCGACGACGACGCCGTCGTCGCCCAGCACCGCGCGCAGCCGGCCGAGCACGTCGTCGCCCGTGCTCGCGCAGATCACCGCCAGCACGGCCCCGCCGTGGTCGCGCCGGGCGAGCGCCGCGTCGGGCAGTCTCCCGGAGCGGGTGACGACGGCGAGCGCCGGGGCCGGCGCCTGCCCGAGGCCGGCGCGCCGGGCGGCCAGGGACGCGCGCACGCGCAGCGGGCCGTAGCCCTCCGAGCGCGCCGTCCCCGCCCCGACGAGCACCACGTCGGCGAGCGAGCGCAGCAGGACCAGGACCCGGAGGTCGGTCGGCCCGGAGATCGAGCGGCTCGAGCCGTCCGCGCCGGCGGCGGCGCCGTCGAGGGTGGTGACGAGGTTGGCGCGGACCCGGGCGTCGCGGCCCGGCTCCGGGAGGTCGTGGGCGTAGAGCGCCGCGAGGTCGTCCTCGGCGTCCGGGGACGCCGCACCCCCCGCCGCCGGCGCCACCTCGCGGGGGGCGCCGAGCGACGGGGGGTGCAGGAGCCGCAGGCCCACGCGCGCCGTCAGGCGGCCGTCGACTCGCGGACCTGGCGCTGGATGCGGCCCAGCATCCCGGTCATGCCGCGCAGCCGCAGCGGGCTGACGGCGCGGTCCAGGCCGAGGCGCGAGCAGACGTCGCCCGGGACGTCGAGGACCTGCGCGGCGGGCAGCCCGTCGAGCCCCTCGGCGAGGATGCCGGCGAAGCCGCGCGTCGTCGGCGCCTCCGCGGGGGCCGAGAAGAACAGGTGCACGGTGCGGTCGGCGTCGTCGTCCACCTCGGTGAGCAGGAAGATCGGCGACTGGCACTCCGGCACAGGCTCGAGCAGCTCGGGGTGGTCGGCGTACCGCGGCGGCAGCGCCGGCAGGCCACGGCTGAAGTCGAGGAGCAGCTGCAGCCGCTCGGGCTCGCTGACGGCGTGGAAGTCCTCGACGATCTCGGCCAGCGCCGGCGGCAGGCCCTCGGCGGGGCCGCCCGTGCCCGCCGCGCCACCGGTGGTCGCGGCGGTCACGAGCGCCGCGCCGGGGCGTCGCCGGGCTCGGAGCCCGTGGCGATGGGCACGCGCACGGCGTTGCCCCACTCGGTCCACGAGCCGTCGTAGTTGCGCACCTTGTCGAAGCCGAGCAGGTGGGTGAGCACGAACCACGTGTGCGAGGAGCGCTCGCCGATGCGGCAGTAGGCGATGACGTCGTCGCCCGGCTGCAGGCCCTTCTCGCCCGTGTAGATGGCCTCGAGCTCGGCCCGGCCCTTGAAGCGGCCGTCCTCGGCCGCCGCGCGCGCCCACGGCACCGACTGCGCGGTGGGGATGTGGCCGCCGCGCAGGGCGCCCTCCTCGGGGTAGGCCGGCATGTGCGTGCGCTCGCCGGTGTACTCCTCGGGGGAGCGGACGTCGACGAGCGGGCCGTTCCCGAGGTGGGCGAGGACGTCGGGCGCGAAGGCGCGCACCTCCTCGTCGCGGCGCTCGACGACGGGGTAGTCCGTGGGGGCCGGCGACGGCGCGTCCGTCGTCATGGGGCGGTCCTCGGCCAGCCAGGCGGCGCGTCCGCCGTCGAGGAGCCGGACGTCCTCGTGGCCGAAGAGGGTGAAGACCCACAGCGCGTAGGCCGCCCACCAGTTCGACTTGTCGCCGTAGACGACGACGGTCGAGTCGCGGCTGATGCCCTTGGCCGACATGAGCCGGGCGAAGGCCTCGCCGTCGACGTAGTCGCGGGTCACCGGGTCGTTGAGGTCGGTGTGCCAGTCGACCTTGACGGCGCCGGCGATGTGGCCGGTCTCGTAGAGCAGCACGTCCTCGTCGGACTCCACGACGACGAGGCCCTCGTCGCCGAGGTGGTCGGCCAGCCACGCGGTGGTGACGAGGCGCTCGGGGTGGGCGTACTCGGCCAGGGCCGGGCTCGGGTCGGTGGGGACGGGCACGGGGCTCTCCTCGGGATCGCACGAGTCGGTCGCTGTCGTGGTCGTCGCGGGCCCGCGCGCGGGGCTCTCGCCGCCGCGGGTGGTCGCGGTCCGCGTCCTGCTCACCGGGGAACACCTCGGGAGCGGCCGGATCTTCCCGCACCGGGAGACCGGCCGCAGCCGCGCCCACGCTGCGGACGGCGGCGACCCGCCTAGGGTCGTGGCCCGTGACGACGACGACCGGGGAGCCGGGGAGCGAGGACCGCGCGAGCGAGGGGTCGGCCGGGCGGGACGCGGGGGTGGGGTCCCTCGTGGGCCGCGAGCCGCAGCTGGGGCGCGACCGGCTCGTCGCCGAGCTCGTGCCCTCGCCGCGCTTCGCGGACGTCTCGTTCGCCTCCTACGAGCCCTCACCCGACGAGCCCTCGCAGGCGGCGGCCGTCACCGAGCTGGAGGCCCATGCTGAGCGCGTCCGGGACGCCCAGGCGTCGCGCGGCCAGAAGGAGGGCGGCCTGCGGCGGCTGCTGCGGGGGCGCCCGACCACCCCGCAGGGCGCGCCCGGCGTCTACCTCGACGGGGGCTTCGGCGTCGGCAAGACGCACCTGCTCGCGGCGACCTGGCACGCCGTCCCCGGGCCGAAGGCCTTCGGCACCTTCGTCGAGTACACGAACCTCGTCGGCGCGCTCGGCTTCGCCGAGGCCGTCCGGGCGCTCTCGCCCATGACCCTCGTCGCCATCGACGAGTTCGAGCTCGACGACCCGGGGGACACCGTCCTCATGGCCCGCCTGCTCCGCGAGCTCGTCGACGCCGGCGTGCGGCTGGCGGCCACCTCGAACACCCTCCCGGGCTCGCTGGGGGAGGGGCGCTTCGCCGCCGACGACTTCCTGCGGGAGATCCAGGCCGTCGGCAGCAACTTCGACGTCGTGCGGATCGAGGGCGAGGACTACCGTCACCGAGGCCTGCCCGACCCGCCCCCGCCGCTGCCCGACGACGAGCTCGAGGCCCGCGCCCGCGCGGTCGGCGACGGGGCCGTCCTCGACGACGTGGACGCGCTCATCGACCACCTCGCCCGCGTGCACCCGAGCCGCTACGGCGCGCTGCTCGACGGCGTCACGCACGTCTTCTGGCGGGGCCTGCGCCCGCTCGCGGACCAGAACGTGGCGCTGCGCACGGTCGTCCTCGCCGACCGGATGTACGACCGCTCGATCCCGCTGGCCGTGTCGGGCGCGAGCCTCGCGGACCTCTTCACCCCCGAGATGCTCGCGGGCGGCTACCGGAAGAAGTACTCCCGCGCTCTCTCGCGCCTCACGTCGCTCGCCCGCGACGGGGCCTGAGCCCCGCGCCCGCGACAGGAGCCCGGGAGCCCGGGGACACCCTCCTTGACCCTCCCGCCGCGGCGGGTGAGAGTGCCGTCGCGGGCGACGAGGGCGTCGCCCTCGAGGAGGAGACGACGTGGACGAGCACCGCACCCCGACCCACGACCCGCGGCGCGCCCCGAGCCGGCGGGCGGTCCTGGCCGGCGCCACCGGCGCCGGAGCCCTGGCGCTGGCGGTCGCCCCGGCCACCGGGGCCGCAGCGGCACCGCCCTCGGTGGCGACGCCCTCGCTGCGCCGCGCCGGCGCGCGCGCCCTGGACTTCCTCCAGGTCATGTCCGACGCCTACCCGGCGGCGAACGGCGACGGCCCGGTGCTGGCGCAGAGCTACTCCGACCAGAACGGGCTCTTCAGCACGGCCTTCGTCTACGACGAGGCGCTCAGCATCTGCGCGGCGCTCGCCACGGGCACCGAGCGGGGCGAGGCCCTCGCGCGCCGTCTCGGCGACGGCCTGCTGTTCGCCCAGGGGAACGACCCCGCGTACGACGACGGCCGGCTGCGCCAGGCCTACAACGTCGGCCCGTACGTCTTCTACGACGGCGTCCCGCAGCCGTACGGCCTCCGGCTGCCGGACGGCACCGCGAACATCGGCTTCCAGTTCGGCTTCCTCGGCACCGCCGTCGGCGACATGGCCTGGCCCGGCATGGCGCTCGTCCAGCTGCACGAGCGCACGGGGGAGCAGCGCTACCTCGACGGGGCGCTCGCCGTCGCCCGCTGGATCACGACGAACGCCCGCAACGACGGCGCGCTCGGCGGCTTCTCCTTCGGCGTGACCGCCGGGGACGAGCGGATCCCCAACGTCTCGACCGAGCACAACGTCGACTGCGTGGGCTTCTTCCGCCAGCTCGCCGCGGCCACGCGCGACCGCTCCTGGCTCGAGGAGGCCGACCGGGCCCGCGCCTTCCTCGGGCGCGTCTGGGAGCCCGACGGCGGGTACTTCTACACGGGGAGCGACGACGGGACGACGGTCAACACGGACCCGCTGCCGCTCGACCCGCAGGCGTGGAGCTGGCTCGCGCTGCGCGAGGGCCGCTACGCCCGCGCGCTCGACTGGGCCGGGCAGGCGCTCGCCGTGACCGACGACGCCGCGCAGCCGCTGAGCCAGCTGCCCGACGGCGTCCGCGTCTCCGGGGTGACCTTCAGCTCGGCGTCGCTCACCTCGACCGCGGTCTACAACGGGCTGACGGTGGACCCGCAGGGGGTGTGGCTCGAGGGCACCGGCCAGCTGGCCACGGCCTACGCCGACCGCGGCCGCGGGCAGGCGGACGCCCGGCGCGCCCGCGGCCTGCTCGGGCAGATCACGGTGGCCCAGGACCTCGTGGGGCAGGACCAGACGGTCGGCGGCGCGCCGCTGCCGGCGGACTCCGGCGTCGTCGCGGCGACGAGCGTGCTCGACACCGGCTTCGGCTTCGCCTACTTCCAGTCGCAGCACATCGGCGCCACGGCGTGGTTCCTCATGGGCGTCGAGGGCGCCAACCCCTTCGTGCGCGGGGGCCTGCGCTGAGGTGCTGACCGGGGACCCTCGGTGGCCCGACCGACGTCGGGCACCGGGGACGTCCGGCGGCCCGGGGACCCGGGCCGCCGGACGCCGCCCACGTCAGCGCAGCCGGGCCACCGCGACCGCGTGGGCGGGCAGGCGGACGACCTCGCCCTCCAGGGCGACCTCGCCGTCCTCGGCGTAGGACGCGACGAGCTCGGCGCCGCTCTCGCCCTCGACGCCGGCTCCTCGCTCGAGCGGCACCTCCCGCGCCCGGTCGGAGAGGTTGACCGCGACGCGGAAGGCCCCGCGGACGAGCACGAGCCAGCCGGCGTCCTCGTCGCCGACGACGTCGAGGCTCGGCGAGCGGCCGAGGACGTCGTCGCGCAGGTCCCCCTCGGTGGCGCGGAGCTCGAGCAGGCGGCGGTGCCACGCGAGCAGCGCCGCGCCGCGCCCCGACGTCGGCTCGTCCCAGTCGAGCACCGAGGCGTCGCGGGTGGCCGGGTCCTGCGGGTCGGGCACGTCCTCGGCGTCCCACCCGTGGGAGGAGAACTCCGAGCGCCGCCCCGTCCGCACGGCCTCGGCGAGCTCGGGGTCGGGGAAGTCGGTGAAGAACTGCCACGGCGTGCGCGCGCCCCACTCCTCGCCCATGAAGAGCATGGGGGAGAAGGGGCCCAGGAGGACGAGGGCGGCGCTGCCGGCGAGGACCCCGCCGGGCAGGGTCGCCGACGGGCGGTCGCCGGTGGCGCGGTTGCCCACCTGGTCGTGGTTGGACGTGTACGCGACGAAGGAGCCGCCGCGGTGGCGCGTCGGGTCGACCGGCCGCCCCCAGACCTGCTCGCGGAAGGGCGAGTACGTGCCGGCGTGCCAGAAGGCCCCCGTCATGACGGCGCGGACGGACTCCAGCGAGCCGAAGTCGACGTAGTAGCCCTGCCGCTCGCCGGTGACGAGGGCGTGCACGGCGTGGTGGACGTCGTCGGCCCACTGCGCCTGCATGCCGTAGCCGCCCTCGACGGCGGGCTCGACCATGCGCGGGTCGTTGAGGTCGGACTCCGCCACGAGCGTCAGCGGCCGCCCGACCTCGTCGGACAGGTCGGCCGCCCGCAGCGACAGCTCGGCCAGCACGTGGACGGGCGAGTCGTCGACGAGGGCGTGGACGGCGTCGAGCCGCAGGGCGTCGACGTGGAAGTCGCGCAGCCAGCGCAGCGCCCCCTCGACGACGAAGGCGCGCACCTCCCGGGCGCCCGGCGCGTCGAGGTTCACCGCCGTGCCCCAGGGCGTCTCGTGCTCGTCGGTGAAGTACGGGCCGAACTCGGGCAGGTAGTTCCCCGCCGGGCCCAGGTGGTTGTAGACGACGTCGAGGCAGACCCCGAGGCCGCGGGCGTGGCAGGCGTCGACGAAGCGCTGCAGCGCCTCCGGCCCGCCGTAGGGGTGGTGCACGGCCCACAGGTCGACCCCGTCGTAGCCCCACCCCCAGCGGCCCGGGAAGGCGGCGACGGGCAGCAGCTCGACGACCTGGACGCCGAGGTCGACGAGGTGGTCGAGCCGCCCGACGGCCGCGTCGAGCGTGCCCTCGGGCGTGAAGGTCCCGACGTGGAGCTCGTAGAAGACGGCGCCGCGGCCGTCGACGCCCGGCCACGCCCCGTCCGACCAGGCGAAGCGCGAGGCGTCGAAGACCCGGCTGGGGCCGTCCGGGCCCTCGGGCTGCCAGGCGCTGCGCGGGTCGGGGCGCGCGGGGCCGCCGTCGAGGGAGAAGGCGTAGTCGGTGCCGTGGCCGGCGTCCTCGACGGTCGCGGACCACCACCCGCCCCCGGAGGCGTCCATCGTGACGCGGCGGCCCCCCTCGGCCGGGGCGCCCGAGGCGCCGACGGCGACCTCGACGCCGGTGGCGTCGGGGGCCCAGACGGTGAAGACGTGCACGGGGTTCCTCCTGCGGCAGAGCCGGTGACGGTGGTGCGCGTGACGGTGGTGCGCGTGACGGTGGTGCTCGTGACGGGGCCCGTCCGCGGGGGACGGGCCCCGGCCGGGGGTGGGAGGCGTCGGTCAGGCCTCGACGAGGAGGGCGACGGGCAGGTCGGCGAGGACGTCCGCCAGCCGGGCGGCGCCCGGGGCGTGCTCCCGCCCGGTGAGCACGTCGCGCCAGGCCCCCGCGGTCGTCGCCGGCAGCGTGAGCGAGTGCTCGCCCCACCCGCCGTAGCGGGCGAGGGCGTCGGGCAGCCGCGTGGCGACGGTGACGGCGCGCGGTGCGCCGTCCTGCGTCCGCGCGAAGGCCACGGCGGAGCCGCTCGACGTCGGCAGCGGCGCGTAGCCCGTCCCCGCCCCCGTGAAGGCGGCCGCGAGGTCGCGGCGCACGCGCAGCGCCCGCGAGGTGACGAGGAGCTTCTCCTCGTCGAGGTCGCGGGGGCGCGCCCCGCCGTCGAGGCGCTCGAGCAGCGCGCTGCGCCGCGCGTAGTCCACCGGCCGGCGGTTGTCGGGGTCGACGAGCGAGCGCTCACCGACCTCGGTGCCCTGGTAGACGTCGGGCACGCCCGGCATCGTCAGCTGCACGAGCTTCTGCCCGAGCACCGCCGAGCGGGCCGCCGGCGCGGTGGCGGCGACGAAGGCGCCCACCCGGGCGAGCACGTCCTCGTCCCCGAGGACGCCGGTGGCGAAGTCGGCGACGGCCTGCTCGTACTCCTCGTCGGGGGCCGTCCACGTCGTCCGGCGCTTCGCCTCCTTGACGGCCTTCTCGAGGTAGGCCAGCAGGCGCTCGGCGGAGATCGGCCCGCCGGGGCCGTCCGCGCCGGCCGGCTCCCACGTGGCGACGAGCGTCTGCCACACGAGCATCTCGGTGGGCCCGTCGAGGAGGGCCGAGCGGTGCTCGGCCGCGGCCTGCCGCCACAGCGCGAGGGCCTCGGCCCAGGCCGCGGGCACGCCCGAGACGACGGACAGCTGCACGCGGCCGTCCTCCGCCCGCTTGGTGTCGTGCGTGGACAGCGTCGTCATCGTCGTCGGCCAGTGCTCGGCGATCCCCGCGCAGAAGGCGTGGAACTCCTCGGGCGAGACGCCGAAGCGCTCCGGCGCGCCGCCCACCTCGTTGAGGCTGGAGAGGCGGAACCAGCGGTAGAAGGCCGTGTCCTCCACGCCCTTGGCCATGACCGGCCCGCACGTCTGCTGGAAGCGGACGACGAGCTCGGCCCGCTCCGCCTCCGCCGTGCGACCGGCCGAGCCGGCCTCGCGGCCCAGCAGCAGGTCGCGGACCACCTCGAGGGTCTCGTGGCGCTCGGGCGCGAGGTGCGCCCGGGCGACCTCGACCGCCTCGTCGAGGACGTGCGCGGCCTCGGCCGGCGCCGCCTCGCCGGGCACGACGTAGGCCCGGTACCGGGGGAAGGCCACGAGCAGCTCGGTGACGACCTCGGTGAGCCCGCGGCGGGTGTGGTCGCGCAGGAGGACGTCGGCGTGGCAGATGCCGCTGAGGAGGTCCACGAGCCGGTGCACCTCGGTGTAGAGGTTCTCGGCGACGACCTCCCGCTTGGCCTGCTCGACGACGGGCCCGAAGTCCGCCGGGTCGCCGGTCACCTGCGTGAAGAGCGCCGTCAGCGGCGCCTCGCCCGCCGGGTCGACGAAGAGCCCGCCGACGCGCAGCAGCGCGTCGTAGCCCGTCGTCCCCGCGCACGGCCAGTCGTCGGGGAGCTGCTCGGAGCCCTCGAGGATCTTCTCCACGACGACCCACGCCCCGCCGGTGCGGTCCGCGAGGCGGCGCAGGTACTCCCGCGGGTCGGCGAGGCCGTCGGGGTGGTCGATCCGCAGGCCGTCGAGCTCGCCCGTGCGGAGCATCTCCAGCAGCAGCGCGTGCGTGGCGTCGAAGACGCCCTCGTCCTCGACCCGGACGGCGGCGAGCGTGTCGACGTCGAAGAAGCGCCGGTAGTTGAGCTCCTCGTCGGCCACCCGCCAGTGGGCCAGGCGGTACCACTGCGCCTCGACGAGGCGGTCCATCGGCAGCGCCTCCGTGCCCGGGCGCACGGGGAAGACGTGGTCGTAGTAGCGCAGCAGGGGCTCGTCGCCGCTCGTGTCGAGCTGGAGCTCCCCGGCGGCCAGCACCTGGCCGATGCGCGACCCCAGCACGGGCATGAGGAGGGCGTGGTCCTCGGTCGACCAGTCGACGTCGAACCAGCTGACGTAGGGGGAGTACGGGCCGTCGCGCAGGACCGACCACAGGACGGCGTTGGCGCTCGCCGGCGTGGGCACCGCGACGTGGTTGGGCACGACGTCGGCGACGGCCGACAGCCCGTGCTCGCGCAGCGCCGCGACCATGCGGTCGAAGGCCTCCCGGCCGCCGGCCTCCTGCGACAGGCGCGAGTGGTCGACGACGTCGTAGCCGTGCGTCGAGCCCGGAGCCGCCTGCAGCACGGGGGAGAGGTAGGCGTGCGTGACGCCGAGGCGCGCCAGGTACCCGGCGACGCCGGCGGCGTCGTCGTAGGTGAACTCCGGCTGCACCTGCAGCCGGTAGGTCGACGTCGGCACCGTCCGGCCCGGGCCGGGGCGGTGCTGGCGCGCGGCCGTCGCGGCGTCCCGGTCCTCCCGCTCCCGCGGGGCGGCCGAGGTCGAGGGGGCGGGGCTGGGGGCGGCGTCGGGCGCGCTCACTTCGCGTCCCCCCGGGCGCCCTCGACGACGGCGCCACGTTCGAGGTCCAGGACGACCTCGGCTTCACCGGCGCCAGCGAAGAGTGGGACATCCGCTGACCCAC
>NZ_JABEMA010000084.1 GCF_013004605.1 Pseudokineococcus marinus | reverse complement strand
GGACGCCCCACCCGGCGAGGGCCTCGGTGACGCCGTCGCGGCGGTCGGCGGCGCCGCCGTCCTCGGGTGGGCGGCCTGGGCCGGCCCCGCGCTGCTGCTGGGCGAGGGCGTCTCGACGCAGGTCGTCGGCTTCTCCGCCCCCACGGCGACGGCGGTGGAGCTCGACTTCCAGGTGACCATGGACCCGGGCAGCAGGGCGCGGTGCGACCTGCGCGCGCTGGCCGAGGACTTCACGACGGTCGGCTGGCAGACCGTCGACGTCGGCCCGTCCGACGGCGACGTCGTCCGGCGGTCGGTCGAGATCCGCACCCAGCAGCCCGCCGTCAGCGCCGAGGTCATGGGCTGCGAGCTCCTCGCCGACGGCTGAGCCCCGGTCACCGCACGACCCCGCGCCCCCATCGGCTAGCATCGCCCGTTCGCGGTGCTGCGGAGCGCGCCCGCGACGGCCGCTCCCGGCACCGGTCCGGCACCGGGGCCGGGCCGAGCAGCCGCCCCGGGGACCGCACCGCAGGGACGCCGGCGCCGAGGGGCCGCCGGCCCCGAGGGGACGGGGCCGCCGGACCGCACCAGCAGCACCGCACCACGAGCACGACCACGTCGAGACCAGGGCGTCGCGCACCGCGCACCGCCCTCCCGCACCCCGCCCGCGCACCGCGGGCGGCGCACCGAAGGAGGTCCTCCGTGACCGACATGACGCAGACGCCCGCGCCCGCGCCGGCCGACGGCCAGCGCGAGCCCGCGTGGCTCACGCAGGAGGCCTACGACCGCCTCAAGGCCGAGCTGGACCACCTCACCGGGCCCGCCCGCCAGGAGATCGCCCAGCGCATCGAGGCCGCCCGCGAGGAGGGTGACCTCAAGGAGAACGGCGGGTACCACGCCGCCAAGGAGGAGCAGGGCAAGCAGGAGGGCCGCATCCGCCAGCTCACCGCCCTCCTCCGCGACGCCCGCGTGGGCGAGGCGCCGCAGGACTCCGGGCGCGTCCAGCCCGGCATGGTCGTCGTCGCCGAGGTGGCGGGACGCGAGATGCGCTTCCTCTTCGGCTCCCGCGAGGTCGCCGAAGGCGCCGACATGGACGTCTACAGCCCCACCTCCCCGCTCGGCGAGGCCATCTCCGGCCTGTCCGCCGGCGACGAGACGACGTACACGGCCCCCAACGGGCGCTCGATCCCCGTGAAGGTCGTCTCCGCAAGGCCCTTCTCCGGCTGACGCCCCGCGCCGCGCCTCCGCGCGGCAGAGCCCGCGCACGCCGACGGCCCGCTGGTACTGCCGCACGGTGAGGGGCACGAAGACCGCCAGCAGCACGAGGCCCCACAGGAGCGTGTAGAGCACGGGGTTCTGCAGGGCCCAGGCCGTCGGCTCGGGGGTGCCCGCGGGGAGGTTGCCGAACAGCTCGCGCACCGCCTGCGTCACCGCGGAGACGGGGTTCCACTCGGCGAAGGCCCGCAGCGCGCTGGGGAAGCTCTCCAGCGGCACGAACGTGTTGGCGATGAAGGTCAGCGGGAAGATGACGATGAAGGTCACGTTGTTGAAGACCTCCGGCGTCCGCACGAGCAGGCCGAGGAAGGCCATGATCCAGCTCACGCAGTAGGCGAAGAAGAGCAGCAGGACGTAGCCGAGCAGCGCCTCCCCCACCGAGGTCGAGATGCGCCACCCGACGACCAGGCCGGTGATCGTCATGATCACCACGGTGAGCAGGTTGTTGACGACGTCGGCCGTCGTACGGCCCACGAGCACGGCGGACGACGCCATGGGCAGCGACCGGAAGCGGTCGATGATCCCGGACTTGAGGTCCTGGGCCATGCTCGAGCCGGTGATGGTGGCCCCGAAGATGACGGTCTGGGCGAAGATCCCGGCGATGAGGTACTCGCGGTAGGCCGCCGGGTCGGGCTGCGAGCCCCCTGCGCCGGGCAGGGCGATGGCGCCGCCGAAGACGTAGGCGAAGAGCAGCACGAACATGATCGGCGAGACGATCGACCCGACGAGCAGGTCGGGCACCCGCTTGATGCGGATGAGGTTGCGCCGGGCGACCGTCCACCCGTCGCCGAGCGCCTGGCCGAGGCCGCCCGCGGGCGGCGGTCCGAGGCGGCGCCCGGTGCCCGCGGCACCGCTCGTGGGCTGCCCGGTGGTCGTGGTGCTCATCGCGCGTGCTCCCCTCGTCGGCGGCCGCCTCGTCGGCGCCCGCCGCCCTCCTCCGGCGCCTGCTCCCCCGCGTCGTCGGCGTCCTCCGCGGCCCGGCCCGTCAGCGTGAGGAACACGTCGTCGAGGGTGGGCCGGCGCACGCCGGCGTCGAGCACCTCGGCGCCGCTCTCGCGCAGGTCCCCCAGCACGGCGACGAGCGTGGCGGTGCCGCCGCTCGCGGGCGCGGACAGCGAGCGCGTCTGCTCGTCGACGGAGACCTCGGCGGCCCCCGCGCGCTCGAGGGCGGCCCGGGCCGCACCGACGTCGTCGGCGCTCGCCAGCGTGATCTCGACGCGCTCACCGCCGACCTGCGCCTTGAGCTCGTCGGCCGTGCCCTCGGCGATGACGCGGCCGTGGTCGATGACGGCGATCGAGTCGGCGAGCCGGTCGGCCTCCTCGAGGTACTGCGTCGTCAGCAGGAGCGTCGTCCCGCCGGACACGAGCTCGGAGATGACCTCCCACATGCCGAGCCGGCTGCGCGGGTCGAGGCCCGTGGTCGGCTCGTCGAGGAAGAGCACCTCCGGCTCGGCGACGAGCGCGCCCGCCAGGTCGAGCCGGCGGCGCATGCCGCCCGAGTAGGTCTTCACCGGCCGCGATCCCGCGTCGGTGAGGTCGAAGCGCTCGAGCAGCTCGCGGGCCCGGGCCCGGCTGGGCCCGCGCCCGAGGTGGTACAGGTCGCCCACCATCTGCAGGTTCTCGGTGCCGGTGAGCTGCTCGTCGACGGCGGCGTACTGGCCGGAGACGCCGATGCGCCGCCGCACGCCGGCCGGGTCGGCGAGGACGTCGACGCCCGCGACGCTCGCCCGGCCCTCGTCGGGGCGCAGCAGCGTCGTGAGCACGCGCACGGCCGTCGTCTTGCCCGCGCCGTTGGGCCCGAGCACGCCGAGGACGCTCCCGCGCGGCACGGAGAGGCTGAGCCCGTCGAGGGCCGTGACGCCGCCGTACCGCTTGACGAGGCCCTCGGCGACGACGGGGTGGTCCTGCGTGCTGCTGCGGGTGCCGCCCGTCGCCCCGGTGCGCGAGCGCGCCGCGGGCTCGGGCGTGGTCGCCGATGTGGTCATGGGCGGACCGTAGCCAGGGGGTCCGACACCCGCTGCGGCCGGGGACCGGCCCGGCCGCCCCGCGCCGTCCCCGCCAGGTCGTCCTCGTGCACGTCCGCCTCCTCCCGTGCGGCGGCCGCTCGACCGCTGCACGTCCTCCGACCGCGCGCAGCCGCAGGACTCATCGGTCGCCGCCCTGCGACGGGACGGCGCGGTGGCGGTCAGGCGACGGGACGGCGCGGTGGCGGTCAGGCGACGGGGCGCACCCCGGAGGCGGCGAGCGCGGCCAGCACCGCGGTCGCGTGGTCGTGCCCCTTGGTCTCCAGCTGCAGGCCGATCTCGACCTCGTCGACGGCGAGCGCCGCCGTCGTGCGGGTGTGGAAGACCTCGAGGACGTTGGCGTCCGCCTCGGCGAGGACCGCGAGCACGCCGGACAGCGCGCCGGGGCGGTCCGGCACGCGCACCCGGCACCCGAGGTAGCGCCCCGCGGCCGCCATGCCGTGGCGGATGACGCGCATGAGCAGCAGCGGGTCGACGTTGCCGCCCGAGAGCACGACGGCGACGGGCGGCTCGAAGGCCTCCGGCGCCTCGAGGAGCGCGGCCGCCGCCGCGGCGCCGGCGGGCTCGACGACGAGCTTGCTGCGCTCGAGGAGCATCAGCAGGGCCCGCGAGAGCGACTCCTCGGCGACCGTGACGACGTCGTCGACGAGCTCGCGCACGAGCCCGAAGGGCACGTCGCCGGGCCGGCCGACGGCGATGCCGTCGGCCATCGTCGCCATCCGGGCGAGCGCCCGCGGCTCTCCGGCGTCGAGCGAGGCGGGCCAGGCCGCCGCCCCCTCCGCCTGCGCCGCGACGACCCGCACGTGCGGCGCCAGGGCCTTGACCGCCGTCGCGATGCCGGCGACGAGCCCGCCCCCGCCCGTGCAGACGACGACCGTGCGGACGTCGGGCGCCTGCTCGAGCAGCTCGAGGCCCACCGTCCCCTGCCCGGCGACGATGTCGGCGTGGTCGAAGGGGTGGATGAGCACCGCCCCGGTCTCCCGCTCGTGCGCCAGGGCGTGCACGAGGGCCTCGTCGACCGTCGTGCCCGCCTGGTGCACCTCGGCGCCGTACCGGCGGGTGGCCTCGACCTTCGGGATGGGCGCGCCGACGGGCATCCAGATCGTCGAGCGGATGCCGAGCAGCCGGGCCGCCAGCGCGACGCCCTGGGCGTGGTTGCCGGCGCTCGCGGCGACGACCCCGCGCTCCCGCTCGGCCTGCGACAGGCGCGACATGCGCGTGTAGGCGCCGCGGATCTTGAACGAGCCCGCGTGCTGGAGGTTCTCGCACTTGAGGAGCACCGGGCCCCCGAGCAGCTCGGACAGCGCGGCGCTCGGCTCGAGCGGCGTGCGCCGGACGACGCCGTCGAGCAGCGCGTCCGCGGCCCGGACGTCCTCGAGCGTGACGGCGGGCAGCTGCTCGGCCCGACCGCCCGCGCCCGTGCTCGTCCCGGGGCTCGTCCGGGGGCTCACCGCGGCGCCGGGGCGGCGCCCTCGAGCGCCCGGTCGAGGTCGGCGAGCAGGTCCTCCACGTCCTCGAGGCCCACCGACAGGCGCACGAGGTCGGCGGGCACCTCGAGGGGGGAGCCCGCGGCGCTGGCGTGCGTCATCCGGGCGGGGTGCTCGACGAGGGACTCGACGCCGCCCAGGGACTCGGCGAGGGTGAAGACGCGCGTGCGCCCGCACATCGCGACCGCGGCCGCCTCGTCGGCGAGCCGCACGGACACCATGCCGCCGAACCGCCGCATCTGGCGGGCGGCGACCGCGTGGCCCGGGTGGTCGGCCAGCCCGGGGTAGAGGACCTCGCGGACGGCGGGGTGCTCACGCAGGTGGGCAGCGACGCGCTCGGCGCTGTCGCAGTGGCGCTCCATGCGCACGGCGAGGGTCTTGAGGCCGCGCAGCACGAGCCACGCGTCGAAGGGGCCGGCGACGGCGCCCATGGCGTTCTGGTGGAACGCGAGCAGCTCGGCCAGCGGCTCCCCGCCGCGCGCCGTCGCGTCCCCGACGACGAGCGCGCCGCCCACGACGTCGGAGTGCCCGCCGCAGTACTTCGTCGTCGAGTGGACGACGACGTCGGCGCCGAGCGACAGCGGCTGCTGCAGGTACGGCGTCGCGAAGGTGCTGTCGACGGCGAGCAGGGCCCCGCGCTCGTGCGCCGTGCGGGCCAGCGCGGCGACGTCGGCCACGCCGAGGAGCGGGTTGGTCGGCGTCTCGCACCACACGAGGCGCGTGCGGTCGGTCATGGCCGCGGCGACGGCGGCCGGGTCGGACAGGTCGGCCGCGGTGTGCTCGACGCCCCAGCGGGCCGCGACCTTCGAGAAGAGGCGGAAGGTGCCCCCGTAGGCGTCGTCGGGGATGACGACGTGGTCGCCGGGCTCGAGCACGGCCCGCAGGAGCGCGTCCTCGGCGGCCAGGCCCGAGGCGAAGGCGAAGCCCGCCGTGCCGCCCTCGAGCGCCGCCAGGCACTCCTGCAGCGCGTCGCGGGTCGGGTTGGCCGACCGCGAGTACTCGTAGCCGGCGCGCAGGCCGCCGACGCCGTCCTGGGCGTACGTCGTCGCCACGTGGACGGCGGGGACGACGGCGCCCGTCTGCGGGTCGGGCTCGGACCCGGCGTGGATGGCGCGGGTGGCGAAGCCGGACGCCGACCAGTCCTGCGGGCCGGCCGCCGGCGGGGCGTGGCCCGGCTCCGCGGTCTCGTCGTCCGGCTGGTGCGCGTCGTCGGGGACCTGGCTCACGACGGGGACGCTACCCGCCGGTGCTCCCGGGCGCGGGCGCCGTCGTCGCGGAAGCTCGCCGTCCGACAGCCGCACCGGCCCCCGGCATCGACAGCCGCGGCAGGAGGAGCCCGACGACGGGGCCGATGCCCAGGGCGTAGGCGAGGGTGCCGACGCCGACCGTCCCGCCGAGGACCCAGCCGACGGCGACGACCGCCACCTCGAGCGCCCCGCGGACGAGGCCCACCGGGAGCCCGGTGCGCGCCGCGAGCCCGGTCATGAGCCCGTCGCGGGGGCCGGGGCCGAGGGCGACGCCCACGTAGAGCGCCGTGGCGAGGCCGTTGAGCACGACGCCGACGACGACGAGGAGGACGGCGACGGGCCACGAGCCCGCCGGCGGCAGCACGGCCAGTCCCACCTCGATGGCGAGGGCCACGAGGAGGACGTTGCCGACCGTGCCCACGCCCGGGCGCACGCGCAGCGGCACCCACAGGAGGAGGACGACGGCGCCCGCGAGGAGCACGACGAGGCCGAAGGCCCAGCCGGTGCGCAGGGCGACGCCCTGGTGCAGCACGTCCCACGGCGCCCCGCCCCAGCCGGCCCGCAGGAGCATCGCGAGCGCCAGCCCGAAGAGGAGCTGGCCGACGACGAGGCGCACCAACCGGTGCGGGAGCGACCAGGCGGGGGCCGCGGCCGGGGTGCCGCGGCGACCGGTCGCGCGTCGGGCCACCCGCCCGGCGTCGGGGCTCATCGGAGGGCTCGCCGGGGGCTCAGCGCGGACCCGGCCCGGCGAAGGCGCGGTCGCCGCGGGCGCGGTGCTGCCAGTGCAGCCCCTCGCCGGAGGTGTGGGCGGAGCCGTACCCGTCGGCCCGCAGGTCGCGGACGAGGCCGACGACGGCGGCGACGAGGAGGACGGCGAGCAGGACGGTGAGGACGACGAGGGCCATGCGTCCATGGTGCTCCCCGAGTGGCTGGCGCAGGGCAGGCCAATCCGGCGAGGGTGGCCTGGTCCCGAGGCGACGCGGCACCCGCGCGGGCCCTCCCGAGGAGCGCATCGCCCCCCTCCCACGACGAAGAGGCGACGACTCGCCTTCTCCGCCCCCCTCCTGAGGGCGAACAGGCGACGACTCGCCCTCTCCCCCCCCCTCCTGAGGGCGAACAGGCGACGACTCGCCCAGCACCAGCCGCGATCCGGGGCGAACAGGCGACGACTCGCCCTCGAGACACCGTCGGAGGGAGGCCGCGGCGCCCCCGCGCCCCGACTGCGTCCGCGAGGTGGCCTGGTCACCGCAGGCCACCGGAGGGTCGGCCGTGCCACGCTGGCCCGATGAGCGCGAGCAGCGGCGCGGAGCCCGACGACGTCCCGGCGGCGCGCCGCTCGGCGGAGCGGCTGGCCGCGCTCGTCGGCCGCTCGACGCTGCACCCGCCGGTCGCGGCGACCCTGGCCGTCGCCCTGCGCGGCCTCGTCGCGGACGGGCGCCTGCCGGTCGGGGGGCGGCTGCCCGCGGAGCGCGAGCTGGCCGCGGCCCTCGGCGTCAGCCGGGTCACCGTCACCTCCGCCTACGCGCGGCTGCGCGAGAGCGGCTGGGCCGCCTCGCGGCGCGGGGCGGGCACGTGGACGAGCGTCCCCGACCGCAGCGGCGTCGTCGCCGCCTTCGTCCCCGGCAGCCCCCGCGACGGCACCGTGGACCTCACGTACGCCTCCCCCGCCGGGCCGCCCGAGGTCGCCGACGCCTACGCCGCGGCGCTCGAGGCCCTGCCGCGGATGCTCCCCGGGCACGGCTACGTCGCGGGCGGCCTCGCCGACCTCCGCGCGCGCGTCGCCGAGCGGATGAGCGCCCGCGGCCTCCCGACGGCGGCCGAGCAGGTGCTCGTCACCACGGGCGCCAGCGCCGCCATCTCGGGCGCGCTGCGCGCCGTCGCCGGACCGCCCCCGTCCGCGGGCCGGGGCGGGGCGCCCGGGGCCCGCGTCCTCGTCGAGCACCCGACGTGGCCCAACGCCCTCGACCTCCTCGGCGAGCTGGGCGCCGTCGCCGTCCCGGTGCCGCGCGACCCGCGGGCGCCCGACGGCGCCGGCGGCTTCCCCGCGGCCCTGCACCGCGCGGCGCGCGAGACGGCGCCGGCGATGGCCTACCTCGTGCCCGACTTCGCCAACCCCACGGGCGCCGTCCTCACCCCCGAGGAGCGGCAGCGCGTGGTGGCGTCGATGGAGCAGCGCGGCGTCGTCGTGCTGGCGGACGAGACGCTCGCCGACCTGGCCCTCGAGCCGGACGACGACCCGTCGTCCCGGCCGCCGCTGGCCGCGTCCGCCCGGCCGGGAGCGGTGCTCACCGCCGGCTCGCTGAGCAAGTCCGTGTGGGCGGGCCTGCGGGTCGGCTGGCTGCGCGGCGAGCCGTCCGTCCTCGCCCGGGTGGCGGCGAGCGCGTCCCGCGACCACGGCGCCCTGCCCGTGGTCGACCAGCTGGCCGCCTGCGTCCTCCTCGACGGGCTGGACTCCGGGCTCGTCGAGCGGCGCGCCCGCCTGCGGGAGCAGCGCGACGCCCTCGTCGGGGCCCTGCGCGACCGGTTCCCGGCGTGGGACGTGCCCCTCCCCGCCGGCGGGCTGTCGCTGTGGTGCCGGCTGCCGCGCGGGACGTCGTCGTCCGCCGTCACCGACGCCGCCGAGCGGCACGGGCTCTTCCTCGCCACGGGCTCGCGCTTCGGCACGGGGCACGCCTTCGACGACCACCTGCGGCTGCCCTTCACCCAGCCGGTGCCGGTGCTGCTCGACGCCGTCGACCGGCTGGCGCGCGCCGTCGCGGACGCCGAGCGCGCCTGGGGCGCCCCGACGACGACGCGGACCGGCGCGCTGATGGGCTGAGCGGCCCCCCGTGCCCGGCTCCCGCGCCGTCGGGGCCGGGGCGTGCCGGGGCGGGCGGGGGAAGGACGCGGGCGCTCGCGGCGTTGTGCGGGGCAGACCGGGAGGGGCCGCGAGCCCGCCCGACCGACGACCCGCGAGGAGGACCCGTGGCCCTGTTCGGGACCCGCACGAAGACGACGATGGTCGAGCGCGACCAGGCCCTGCCGGGCCGCGAGCACCGCCCCTACCACGTGCCGACCACGCACGCGGTGCTCGGGACCCCGCTGGAGGGCCCGTGGCCGGAGGGCACCCAGCGGCTCTACGTCGCGATGGGCTGCTTCTGGGGGGCCGAGCGCCTCTTCTGGGGCATGGACGGCGTCGTCACCACCGCCGTCGGGTACATGGGGGGCTTCACGCCCCACCCGACGTACGAGGAGACCTGCACCGCGCGGACCGGTCACACGGAGACGGTGATGGTCGCCTACGACCCGGCCGTCACGGACGCCGAGACGCTGCTGCGCACGTTCTGGGAGGAGCACGACCCCACCCAGGGCGCCCGCCAGGGCAACGACGTCGGCACCCAGTACCGCTCGGCGGTCTACTGGACGACGGAGGAGCAGGGCGAGGTCGTCCGCGCCTCGCGCGACGCCTTCGCCGCCGAGCTCGAGCGCTTCCGCCTCGGACCCATCACCACCGAGCTGCGCCCCGCGTCCGAGGCGGGTCCGTTCTTCTACGCCGAGGACTACCACCAGCAGTACCTGCACAAGGTGCCGAACGGCTACTGCGGCCTCGCCGGCACGGGGGTCAGCTGCCCGGCGGGCATCCTCCCGGTCGACGGCGCGGCGCCCGCGGAGGCCGCCCGCTGACCCGCCCCGCGACGTGACGGAGCCCCGGTGACCACCTGGTCACCGGGGCTCCGTCGTGTCGTGCCGCTCCCCAGGGGGGCGATGTGCGGCCATGTCGCCCCGCGGGACGAGCTCCCGAGGGCGACATGGCCTCACATCGCCCGCCAGGGGCGGGGAGCTGGACGGGGCTCGCGACCCGGCGTCACTCCTCGGCGTTCGGCACCGCGTCGCGGTCGAAGCTCTCCGGGCCCCCGTCGCTGCCGCCGGCGCCCTCGCCGGCGTCCTCGCGGACCAGCTCCGCCTCGCGCTCGGCGCGGTGGTCGAGCACCTCCTCGGCGAGGTCGGGCTCCTTGCCGTGCTCCTGGCGGTCCTTGACCGCGGGCACCTCGGGCTGGATCGGGTCGGGGGCGTCGCTGGGGTCCGTCGAGCTCGTCATGCGACGACGCTACGACCGCCCCCACCGCCCGGCACGGCGAGCACCGGGGGCGGGCGCGCCCGTCAGCCCGCGACGTGCGCCAGCAGGTCGGCGCGCGTGACGACGCCGGCCGGGCTGCCGTCGACGACGACGAGGAGCGCGTCGGACTCCTGGAGCGCCGCCCGCGCCGCCGAGGCCGGCTCGGTGCCGCCGATGCGCGGCAGAGCCGGGGACATGTGCGCCGACACGGGGTCGGTGAGCTGCGCCGCGCCGGAGAAGACGGCGTCGAGCAGGTCGCGTTCGCTCACCGCGCCGACCACCTCTCCGATGACGACCGGCGGCTCGGAGGTCACCACGGGCATCTGCGAGACGCCGTACTCGTGGAGGATCCCCACGGCGTCGCGGACGGTCTCGGCGGGGTGGGTGTGCACGAGGGCCGGGAGGTCGCCGGACTTCGCGCGCAGCACGTCGGCGACCGTCGTCGTCCCCGCCGCAGGCGCCGTCCGGGAGCCCGTGTCGTCGGTCGAGAAGCCGTAGCTCCGCATCCACCGGTCGTCGAAGATCTTCGCGAGGTAGCCCCGGCCGGAGTCGGGCAGGAGGACGACGACGACGTCGTCCGGGCCGAGCTCGCGCGCCACCTCGAGGGCGCCGACGACGGCCATGCCGCAGGAGCCGCCGACGAGCAGGCCCTCCTCGCGGGCCAGGCGCCGCGTCATGGCGAAGGCCTCGGCGTCGGAGACGGCGACGATCCGGTCGGGCACGCTCGGGTCGTAGGCGCGCGGCCACATGTCCTCGCCCACGCCCTCGACGAGGTAGGGCCGGCCGCTGCCGCCGGAGTACACCGAGCCGACGGGGTCGACGCCGACGACCGCCACGGGGCCGCCGTCGCGGTCGGCCGAGACCTCCTTGAGGTACCGGCCGGTCCCGGTGATGGTGCCGCCCGTGCCGACGCCGGCGACGAAGTGGGTGAGGCGCCCGTCGGTGTCGGACCAGATCTCCGGCCCGGTGGTCTCGTAGTGGCTGCGCGGGCCGTTGGGGTTGGAGTACTGGTCGGGCTTCCAGCCGCCGGGCAGCTCGCGCGCCAGCCGGTCGCTCACCGAGTAGTAGGACTCGGGGTGGTCGGGCTCGACGGCGGTGGGGCAGACGACGACCTCGGCGCCGTAGGCCCGCAGCACCGCCCGCTTCTCCTCGCCGACCTTGTCGGGGCACACGAAGACGCAGGAGTACCCGCGCTGCTGCGCGACGAGCGCGAGCCCCACGCCGGTGTTGCCGGAGGTCGGCTCGACGATCGTGCCGCCCGGCTGCAGCTCCCCCGACGCCTCCGCGGCGTCGACCATGCGGACGGCGATGCGGTCCTTCACCGACCCGCCGGGGTTGAGGTACTCCACCTTCGCGAGCACCGTCGCCGAGATCCCCTCCGTGACGGCGTTGAGGCGGACGAGCGGCGTGCCGCCCACGAGGTCGACGATCGTCTCGGCGTAGCGCACCGCCCGATCCTCGCACCCGCAGGCGCCCGGGCGGCGCCGCGGCGGCCCGCAGGCGCCGCCGGCGCACGACGAGGACCCGGGGAGGACGTCGGCGAGGGCCCCGGCGAGCGGACCGAGGAGGCGGCAGGACCGCCGCAGGACCGCCACATCTCGGCCGCGGACCCGCCGCGGCCACCGGGCTACGTTCGAGCGGTGCCCCCAGAGGAGAGCCG
>NZ_JABEMA010000083.1 GCF_013004605.1 Pseudokineococcus marinus | reverse complement strand
CTGGGAGGTCGTGCTCGTCCGGCACGGTCGGCTCGCCGGCACGGCGGTCGCCCCCGCGGGCACCGACCCCGTGCCGGTGGTGGCGTCCCTGCGCGCGGCCGGCGAGGTGGTCGAGCCGCCGGCCCTCCCCGCGCCCGCCGCCCTCGTCGCCGAGACCGAGCTCGTCGCCCGGTGGCTCGAGCAGGACGGCGTGCGCCTCGTGGAGCTCGAGGGCACCTGGGCCAGCCCGCTGCACGGGGCGGCCGGGCTCGTGCAACGGCTGCGGCTGCCCGCGTCGACGGACGAGCTCGACCACCTCCTCGACGACGCCCTCGCCCCCACCACGTGGGACGCCGTCGACGCCGGAGGCCTCGACTCTCGACCTCAGGTGGAGGTCGAGGTCGAGACCGGTCGAGCTCTCGCGTCCGGCGGCGCGGCCGCCCAGCCGTCGCCGTGACGCGCCGGTGGCCGGCGGACGGAGCAGGCTGGGCGCCGTCCCCGCCGCCCCGCCCGCCGAGGGGCCGGCGGGGGGCCAGCTCGCCCACCCCCGGACGACCCGACCGCCACCGGCCCCGACCCCGACCCCTGGAGAGCCCGTGATCACCGCCATCGTCCTCGTCGACACCGCCGCCGACCGCATCCCCGAGGCGGCGGCCGAGATCGCCGAGCTCCCCGACGTCACGGAGGTCTACTCCGTCACGGGCGACGTCGACCTCGTCGTCGTGGTGCGCGCGCGCCGCCACGAGGACCTCGCGGACGCCATCGCCGACCGCATCAGCAAGGTGCCCGGCGTCGTGCGGACGCGGACGAACATCGCCTTCCGCACGTACTCCCGCCACGACCTCGAGCAGGCCTTCGACCTCGGCCTCGACGGGTAGCGCCCCGCGCCGCCGTCAGGAGCGGGAGGCGAGCACCCAGCGCTCGAGCAGGTCGGCCGCCGCGCCGGAGTCCACGGCCGCCGCCGCGCGCTCGAGCCCCGCGGCGAGCCGGGCGCGCAGGTCGCCGCCCCCGCCCTCGGCGGCCACGAGGGCCGCCGCCGCGTTGAGCAGGACGGCGTCGCGCACGGGACCGCGTCGACCGGCCAGGAGGTCGCGCACGACGGCGGCGTTCTCGGCGGGTCCGCCCCCGCGCAGGTCCTCCGGCCGGGCCCGGTCCAGGCCGAGGTCGACGGCGTCCACCCGCTCGTGGACGACCTCGTGGTCTCCCGCCGCGTCGTCGTCGCCCCGGCGGGCCCACCAGACCGCGGACGGCGCCGTCGTCGTCAGCTCGTCCAGCCCGTCGCCGCCGCGCACGACGAGGGCGTCGCACCCCCGGCCCGCGAGGACCCCGGCCACGAGCGGCGCCATCCGCGCGTCGGCGACGCCGACGGCGCCGGCGGCCGGGCGCGCGGGGTTGGTGAGGGGCCCGAGGAGGTTGAAGGCCGTCGGGACGCCCAGCTCACGGCGGACGGGGGCCGCGTGGCGCATGGAGGGGTGGAAGACGGGGGCGAAGCAGAAGGTGATGCCGACCTCGACCGCCAGCTCGCCGACGCGCGCCGGCGGCACGTCGAGGGCGACGCCGAGCTCCTCCAGGACGTCCGCCGTCCCGCAGGCCGACGACGCGGCGCGGTTGCCGTGCTTGACGACGCGCTCGCCCGCGCCCGCGGCGACGAGCGCCGCCATCGTGGAGAGGTTGACCGTGCTCGCGAGGTCGCCGCCGGTGCCCACGACGTCGAGGCAGCGCCCCGGCACCTCGAGGGGCACCGCGGCCGCCAGCATCGCCTCGGCCAGGCCCGTGAGCTCGGCGACCGACTCGCCCTTGGCGCGCAGGGCCACGAGGAAGCCCGCCAGGGGGACGGGGGGCGCCGAGCCGGACATGACCTCGCCCATGGCCCACGCGGTGTCGCGGGCGGAGAGGTCCTCGCCGCCGAGCAGGCGGGCGGTCAGGTCGCGCCACGCGGGCGTACCGGTGTCGGGGTCCACGTCGTCCTCGCCGCCGTCCGGGCAGGTGGTCCGGCCACCCGCTGCGGGGCCGGGGCGCGCCCCCACGGGGGTCGCACCGCGCGCCGGAGCCTAGCCGCGGGGCACCGGCGCGACGACACGCGCGCACCCCCCGCGTGCCGCGCACCGGCGTCGTCCATACTCACTCCCGTGAGCAGCGAGACCGCAGTCCCCACGGCCGTGGGCCACGCGACCGTCAACCGGCCGAACATGACCTCGGTCGGCACGATCGTGTGGCTGTCCAGCGAGCTGATGTTCTTCGCCGGGCTCTTCGCCATGTACTTCACGATCCGCGCCGCGGCCCCGGGCCTGTGGGCGGAGGACGCCCCCCTGCTGGACGGGCAGTTCGCCGCCATCAACACGGGGATCCTCGTGTCGAGCTCGGTCACCTGCCAGCTGGGCGTCTTCGCCGCCGAGCGCTTCCAGCCGCACCGCCTCGGGGGGCACCTCAACGTCGCCCGCTGGGGGATGGTCGAGTGGTACGTCGTCACCTTCGTCATGGGGTCGATGTTCATCGCCGGCCAGGTCTGGGAGTACGCGACCCTCGTCAGCGAGGGCATCACCATCTCCAGCACGGCCTACGGCTCGGTCTTCTACCTGGCGACCGGCTTCCACGGGCTCCACGTGACGGGCGGCCTCATCGCCTTCTGCGTGATCATCGCCCGCGCCTTCGCCGCCCGCCGGTTCGGCCACCACGAGGCCACCGCCGCCATCGTGACGTCGTACTACTGGCACTTCGTCGACGTCGTCTGGGTCGGCCTCTTCTTCGTCATCTACATCATCCGGTGAGCGCCGTGGCACCGAAGACGCAGCAGAGGTCGACGTGGACCACGTCGACGACGCACCATCGGGCCACCGGCACGACGGCCCCGCACCGCACCCCGAGCGTGAGGAAGCCCCAGACGTGAGAACCCTCGCCGCCCGCCGGCGCCACCCCGCCGCCACGGCGCTGCTGCTGCTCATGGCGCTGCTGGTGACGGGCGCCGCCTACACCGCCCTGGCGCCGGACCGCGCGGACGCCACCGCCGCCCCCACCGTCGAGGGCGCCACCGGCGACGTCGACCGGGGGCAGGAGCTCTTCCTGGCCAACTGCGCGACGTGCCACGGCCTGCAGGCCCAGGGCGGGACCGCCGGCCCGAGCCTCATCGGCGTCGGCGCCGCCGCCGTCGACTTCCAGGTCGCCACGGGTCGCATGCCGCTGGCCCAGCAGGCGCCCCAGGCGCCGCAGAAGCCGCGGGTGTTCAGCGACCAGGACGTCGCCGACCTCGCCGCCTACGTCGCGTCCCTCGCCCCCGGCCCGGCCATCCCCGAGCCCGGCCAGGTCGAGGTCCTCGACGACGCGGAGGACATCGCCGCCGGTGGCGAGCTCTTCCGCATCAACTGCGCCATGTGCCACAACGTCGTCGGCGCGGGGGGCGCGCTGACCCAGGGCAAGTACGCCCCGAGCCTCGAGGGCGTCGAGGGCCGCCACATCTACGAGGCGATGCAGACCGGCCCGCAGTCCATGCCGGTCTTCAACGACGACAACATCACGCCCGAGGAGAAGCAGCAGATCATCAGCTACCTCGACAACGTCCAGTCCACCCCGTCCCCCGGCGGCTGGTCGCTCGGCTCCATCGGCCCCGTCACCGAGGGCCTGTTCGTCTGGGTGGGCGCGATGGTCCTCCTCATCGGCTGCGCGGTCTGGCTGGGGGCGAAGTCCTCGTGAGCGACATCCAGCTCCCCAACTCGGGGAAGTCCCCGGCGGACGAGCCGGACGCCGGCCGCACCCCGGTCCGGTTCCGCAACCCCGGCCTCCCGGCGCACCGCCACCGCCAGGCCGACGTCGACCCGCGCGCCGCCAAGCGCGCCGAGCGCCAGGTGCTCGCGATGCTGGGCCTGTCGGCGGTGGGCTCGATCTTCTTCATCGTCGCCTACTTCGCCTTCCCGCTCGACGGCACCTTCGCGACGCTGCAGGTCAGCAACATCTCGCTCGGGCTCGGGCTCGGCGCGGGCATCTTCTTCATCGGCACGGCGGCGGTGCACCTCGCCAAGACGCTCATGCCCGACACAGAGATGTTCGACGAGCGCCACCCCCAGCGCGGCACCGAGGCCGAGCGCACCGATGCGGCCGCGATCATGGTGCAGGGCGGCCAGGAGTCCGGCCTCGGGCGCCGGCCCTTCATCCTCGGCGGCCTCGTGGGCGCCGCGGCGCTGGCCCCGCTCCCGGCCGTCGTCCTCCTCCGCGACCTCGGTCCGGCCCCCGGCGACGCGCTGGCGCACACCCTCTGGGACGAGGGCGTCCGGCTCGCCCTCGACCCCTCGGCCGAGCCGATCCTCGCCTCCGACGTCACCATCGGGTCCGTCTTCCACGTCATCCCGGAGAACCTCTACGAGAGCGACCACTTCCTCGACGAGAAGGCCAAGGCCGCGGTCCTTCTCATGCGCGTCGACCCGGACGTCGTCGACGTCCGCGAGGACCGCGCCGGCTGGGACGTCGACGGGATCTACGCCTACTCCAAGATCTGCACCCACGTGGGCTGCCCCGTCGCCCTGTACGAGCAGCAGACGCACCACCTCCTCTGCCCCTGCCACCAGTCCACCTTCGACCTGACGCAGCACTGCAAGGTCATCTTCGGACCGGCCAAGCGCGCCCTGCCCCAGCTCCCCATCTCGGTGGACGACGAGGGCTACCTCGTGGCGCAGAGCGACTTCCTCGAACCCCCCGGACCGAGCTACTGGGAGCGCGGATGAGCACCACCGGCACCAACGCGTACACGCCCACCAGCCGCACCGCCCGCCTGTCCGCCGGCGCAGCTGACTACCTCGACGAGCGCATCGGCGCGGCCCGTCTCGTCAAGGGCTTCGCCCGCAAGGTCTTCCCGGACCACTGGTCCTTCATGCTGGGCGAGGTCGCCCTCTACAGCTTCATCATCCTGCTCATCTCCGGCACGTTCCTCACGCTCTTCTACGTGCCGAGCATGACGCTGGTGGAGTACGAGGGCTCCTACGCGCCGATGTACGGCGTGACCATGTCGGAGGCTTACGCCTCGTCGCTCAACCTGTCCTTCGACATCCGCGGCGGCCTGCTCATGCGGCAGGTGCACCACTGGTCGGCCCTGATCTTCGTCGCCGCCATCGTCGTGCACATGCTCCGCGTCTTCTTCACGGGGGCCTTCCGCAAGCCCCGTGAGTTCAACTGGGTCCTGGGCGTCGTCCTGGCGGTGCTCGCCCTGGCCGAGGGCTTCACGGGCTACTCGCTGCCCGACGACCTGCTCTCCGGCAACGGCCTGCGGATCATCGAGGGCGTCATCCTCGCCATCCCGGTGGTGGGGACGTACATCGTCTTCTTCCTCTTCGGCGGCGAGTTCCCCGGCGAGTCGATCATCCCCCGGCTCTACATCCTCCACGTCTTCGTCCTGCCGGGGCTGATCCTGGCGGTCATCGCGCTGCACCTGGCGCTGGTCGTGGCGCACAAGCACACGCAGTACCCGGGCCCGGGCCGCACGAACGACAACGTCGTGGGCTTCCCGCTGCTGCCGGTCTACGCGGCGAAGGCGGGCGGCTTCTTCTTCATCGTCTTCGGCGTCATCATCCTCATCTCGGGGCTGGTGTCGATCAACGCGATCTGGAACTACGGCCCCTACGACCCGTCACCCATCTCGGCGGGCACGCAGCCGGACTGGTACATCGGCTTCGTCGACGGGCTGCTGCGCCTGATGCCGGGCCAGCCGGAGTTCACGATCGCCGGGTTCACGCTCTCGCTGAACGTCTTCCTGCCGTCCCTGGTCGTGCCGGGTCTCATGGTGGTGGCGCTCCTCGCCTACCCGTTCCTCGAGCAGTGGGTGACCGGCGACAAGCGTGAGCACCACCTCCTCGACCGCCCCCGCAACGCCCCGGTCCGCACCGGTATCGGCGTCATGGCGATCGTGTCGTACTGCGTCATGTGGGCCGCTGCCGGCAACGACCTCATGGCCATCGCCTTCGGCCTGTCGATCAACGACCTCACCTGGCTCCTGCGGTTCGCCTTCTTCGTCCTGCCCCCGGTGGCGTTCGTGGTGACGAAGCGCATCTGCCTGTCCCTGCAGCGCAAGGACCGTGAGCTGGCCCTGCACGGGCACGAGACCGGCCGTGTCGTCCGCACCGCGGACGGCGAGTACTTCGAGGTGCACGAGCCGCTCAGCGAGACCGAGCGCTGGGTGCTCGTCCAGCACGAGGCGTACCGCCCTCTCGCCATCCCGCCGAAGAAGCACGAGGACGGCCGCAAGGTGCCCGCCCACGAGCGCCTGCGCGCCAACCTCTCGAACTTCTTCTTCGAGGACCGCGTCGAGCCGGTGACGCCGCGCGAGCTCGAGGCGGCTCGCCACCACGGCGACCACGAGGCCATCGAGCAGCCGGAGGGCCGCGAGGCCGAGCGACGCGAGCTGGGCTCCAGCGTCTGACCAGGACGCGGGTCTGAGCGACACCGAGCCACGGACGACGAGAGCGCCCCTCCCCTCGCGGGAGGGGCGCTCTCGTCGTCTCTGGCCGGGCCGGTGGGCTCCGGGCGCGGGACGAGGGAGCTGACCGCGTCGTCGCGCCCCTCCCGCCACCCGACCCGGCGTCGGACGGGTTGGGCGGGGCACGACGTCGACGCACGTCCGCTCCGAGCCCGCGCCGAGGTCGCGGTCCCCGCGACGTCGTGGGCGCCCTCCGCCGGCCACCACGCGGCCGTGCTGCAGGGCAGGAGGAGGGAGCCGGACACGCCCGTGCCACCCCTGCGTGCCACTCCGCCCCCCGGGGCACCCGTCCTGCGCGCCGCTGTCGGCTGTCGGCTGTCGGCGGTCACGCGGCCACGCGGCCACGCGGCCACGCGGCCAGGGGTGGCACGCCTTCACGGGTGGCTGGCATGCGGGCTGCGGGCGAGAGGGCGGCGACAGACGCCGTCGCCTCCGACGGCACACCGCCTCTGACGCGCCGAGCGCCTGGTCGATCGGCGCCCCGGGCACGGGCGTGGGCGAAGGGAGCGGGACGACCCGACCCCTCTGAACAGGAGCCAGGACCCCGGCCGGACCCCGGTCGCACGCCGTCCGGAGGGGTGGCCCGACGCGGCGGACCGGTCAGCCGGCGCGCACACCGTCCCTGGCGGTACCCGTCCGCGGGCAGCGGAGCGCCCCGATCGGGGGGCACGTGTCGCCGATGCCGTCCCCATCCCCCTCCTCGGCCGTGCATGCGCACGTCGGGTCCCCAGCGCCCCTCCCGGGTCAGCGTCGTCGCTGGCTCCCCCACCGCAGCTCCCGAGACCTCCGGGGCCGCGCGGCACCGGGCGGGACGGCCTGACGCCCGTCGGTCGTCCGTGCGCGTCGCCGGAGGTCGCGGTCCGCCTCACCGGGCCGGCTCAGCGGGACGGCCTCCGAGGGCGACCGAGAGGCCCGAGAGGACGTGAGCGCGGGCACGGGAGGAGCAGAGGGGCCACGAGGCCGGCACCGTGCTGGCTGCGGCCGGTCACGGGTCCTGCCGATGACGTCGACGGGGCCGTCCCCTCGGCCGGGGACGTCGTCACAGCGGTCCGACGACGCGTGCCGTCGGGCTACGGGCGGGTCCGGGGCTGCTGCGGTGGGACGAGGGCACCGGCACCGGGGCGGCGGGCACCCTGACCGGTCGAGGGAACTCCGCGCTGCCGGTCGACCGTGTCGCCGCACGGAGCCCTGCGGTGGCCTGCGCCCGACGACGAGGTCTTCCGACGGACGCACACCGAGCTGCGCGCCACCGAGCCACGCACCCGTGCCCGCCGCTCGGCGAGCGGCAACGACGACGACGGCGCCCCACCGCAGGTGCGGTGGGGCGCCGTCGTCCGTCAGTCCCGAGCGCTCTCGGGGTGACCGTGCCGGGTCAGTGGGCGAAGCGCCCGCGGTAGTGCTCGAAGGCGAAGCCGACGAGGGAGACCGCGGCCATGGCGGCCCCGATGTACGTCACCCACCAGGCCACGGCCACACCGAAGAAGATGACGAAGGCCGACAGGGCCAGCGGCAGCGGCCACCAGGACCAGGGGCTGAAGAAGCCCTGGTCGCCGGCCGCCTCGCTGATGTGCGCCTGCGGGTCGTCCTCCGGACGAGGGTCGATGCGCCTGGCGGTCAGCCAGAGGTAGCCGCCGACCATGGCGGCGAGACCGCCGGTGAGGAAGAGCCCCGTCGTGCCGACGGCCTCCCACCGCGACCACAGGCCGTAGATGAGTCCGACCGGGAAGAAGACGAAGACGCCGCTGAAGAAGAGCTTGGTCTCGATGCTCATGCGTTGTTCTTCCCCTTCGGCTCACCGGCGAGGTCGGCCTCGCCGTACAGGCGGTCGAGGGTGGTGCGGTCGGGCGTGGTCGCCGTGGCCGCGGCGACCTCCGGGTGGTGGAGGTCGAACGCCGGCGACTCCGAGCGGATCCGCGGGATGGCGACGAAGTTGTGCCGCGGGGGCGGGCACGAGGTGGCCCACTCGAGCGAGCGGGCGTAGCCCCAGGGGTCGTCGACGACGACGCGGGGCGCGGTCCGCCACGTCTTGTAGACGTTGTAGGCGAACGGCAGCATCGAGGCGCCGAGGATGAACGAGAAGATCGTCGACACCTGGTTCATGCCGGTGAAGCCGTCGGTCGCCAGGTAGTCGGCGTAGCGGCGCGGCATCCCGATCACGCCCAGCCAGTGCTGGATGAGGAAGGTGCCGTGGAAGCCGACGAACAGCAGCCAGAAGTGGATCTTGCCGAGCTTCTCGTCGAGCATCGTCCCGGTGAACTTGGGCCACCAGAAGTAGAAGCCCGCGAACATCGCGAAGACGACGGTGCCGAAGACGACGTAGTGGAAGTGCGCCACCACGAAGTAGCTGTCGGACAGGTGGAACGTCAGCGGCGGGCTCGAGAGGATGACGCCCGTCAGGCCGCCGAAGAGGAAGGTCACGAGGAAGCCGATCGACCACAGCATCGGCGTCTCGAAGGTGATGGACCCGCGCCACATGGTGCCGATCCAGTTGAAGAACTTCACCCCGGTGGGCACCGCGATGAGCATCGTCATGAAGGCGAAGAAGGGCAGCAGCACCGCGCCGGTGACGTACATGTGGTGGGCCCACACGGTCACGGACAGGCCCGCGATGGAGATCGTCGCGAAGACGAGGCCCTTGTAGCCGAAGATCGGCTTGCGGCTGAAGACCGGGAAGATCTCCGTGACGATGCCGAAGAAGGGCAGCGCGATGATGTAGACCTCGGGGTGGCCGAAGAACCAGAACAGGTGCTGCCAGAGGATGGCGCCGCCGTTCTCGGCCTCGAAGACCTGCGCACCCAACCGGCGGTCGGCGCCCAGCGCCAGCAGCGCCGAGGCCAGGGGCGGGAACGCCATGATGACGAGCACCGAGGTCAGCAGGATGTTCCAGGTGAACAGCGGCATCCGGAACATCGTCATGCCGGGGGCGCGCATGCAGATGATGGTGGTGATGAAGTTGACGCCACCGAGGATGGTCCCGAAGCCCTGCAGCGCCAGGCCGAAGACCCACAGGTCACCGCCCACCCCTGGCGAGTACACCTGGCTGCTCAGCGGTGCGTAGGCGAACCACCCGAAGGAGGCCGCGCCGCCCGGCACGAAGAAGCCGAGGAAGACCATGAACCCGCCGAAGGCGAACAGCCAGAACGAGAACATGTTGAGGCGCGGGAAGGCGACGTCGGGGGCACCGATCTGCAGCGGCGTGATCACGTTGCCGAAGCCGATGAACAGCGGCGTCGCGAACATCAGCAGCATGATCGTGCCGTGCATGGTGAAGAGCTGGTTGTACTGCTCCTTGTTCTGCACGATCTGGATGCCCGGCTCGAAGAGCTCGGCGCGGATGACGAGCGCCATGACGCCCGCCACCAGGAACCAGAAGAAGGAGGTCACCAGGTAGAGGTAGCCGATGGTCTTGTGGTCCGTGGAGGTGATCCAGGACACGACCGCGCGGCCGAGCGTGCGCTCGGAGACCCGCCCCAGCGACTGGCGGGTGCTGGTGGTCGTGGCCTCCCCCGCGCCGGCCGCCTCGTAGTAGGTGGTCATCCCTCGTCCTCCGGAACGTCGACGGCGTCGATGGTGCCGTCGGAGGTGGTCTTGTCCAGGTCGCTGCCGAGCTGGCCCGTCTGGCCCGCCGCTCGCAGCCGGTCCATCTGCGCGTCGAACTCGTCCTGCTCGACGACCGCGACGCGGAACAGCATCTCCGAGTGGTACTGCCCGCAGAGCTCGGCGCACTTGCCCTCGAAGACCCCGGTCTGCTGCGGCGTCAGGGCGATGAGGTTCTCGCGCCCCGGGATCATGTCCTTCTTGTAGAGGAAGCCCGGCACCCAGAAGGAGTGGATGACGTCGCGCGAGGTGAGGGTGAACTGCACCGTCTGGTCGACCGGCAGGTACAGCGTCGGGATCTCGCTGATCGGGTTGCCCTGCTCGTCGAGGTCGACCTGCGTGGAGGTCTCGTAGACGTCCTCGTCCTCGTAGTTGAAGTCCCAGGCCCACTGCTTGCCGACGACGCCGATGTTGACGTCCGGGTTCTCCGGCAGCGCCTCGATCTCGGTCTGGTCCCGGTAGGTGTAGTAGAAGAGGACGCCCACCATCATGAGCGGGACGACCGTGTAGAGGATCTCCAGCGGCACGTTGTAGCGCAGCTGCGCCGGCAGGCCGACCTCGTCCTTGCGGCGGCGGTAGGCGACCACCACCCACAGCGTGAGACCCCAGACGAGCACGCCGACGGCCAGCGCGGCGATCCAGGAGCCGTTCCACAGCGTGATGATGCGGCCGGTCTCGTCGGTGGTGTCCCGCGTGCTGGGGAGCCACCCGGTGGAGAGCTCCTGCGCGGAGCACCCCGCCGTGAGCAGGGCCGTCGCGGCGGTCCCGCCGAGCAGGGCGAGCGCCCTGCGGCGAGGGCTTTTCGTGGCGGTCGGGCGCACTGTCGGCCTTCCGGGTCCGTCGGCGCCGCGCCCTCGGGGCACGGCGACGAGCAGCGGGGTGTTGACGGCTCGAAGGCTACCCCCCGCCCCCCCGACGGGTGAGGCGGGCTCGCGCCCGTGGCGCGCCCCCGCCCCGCGCGGCCGTCGGCGCCCCGGCTCGGGCCCCGGCTCGGGCCCCGGCTCGGAGCGGGTCAGGCCCCGCCCGCGGGACCGCTCGCCCCGCCGGCGCCCTCCGCGAGGCCGGGCGGTGGCGGCAGCTCCACGGCCCGCGCGAGCCGTGCCAGGTAGGCGGCGCGGGAGATCTCCACGACGCCGAGGGACGCGAGGTGGTCCGTGCGCCACTGGACGTCGAGCAGGCGGCCCTCGCCCCCGGCGCCGTCGTCGCGGAGGAGCTCGACGAGCGCCGCGAGCGCGGCCTTCGAGGCGTCGGTCGCCCGCGAGAACATCGACTCCCCGGCGAAGAGCCCGCCGACGACGACGCCGTAGACGCCTCCCACCAGCGCCCCCGAGGCGTCGCGGACCTCGACGCTGCGGGCGTGGCCCAGCCGGTGCAGGCGCAGGTACGCCTCGCGCACCTCAACGGTGATCCAGCGGCCGGGGCGCGAGGGGTCGGCGCACCCGGCCACGACCTCGGCGAAGGCCCCGTCGACCGACGTGGTGAAGGAGCGCCGCGACCGGCGCAGGGAGCGGGTCTCGTGGAAGCCGTCGAGCGGGAGGACGCCGCGGGGGTCGGGCGACCACCAGCCGATCGGACGGCGACCCCCGCCGCCGAGCCCCATGGGGAACAGCCCCAGGGCGTAGGCGTCGAGCAGGGTGGAGGGCTCGAGGTCGGCCCCCGTCGCCACGAGGTCCTCCCCCGGCTCCGCGGCGGCGAGGGCCGCCGCCAGGGAGGCGCCCCAGCCCGACCGCAGCCGCGGACCGCCCGTGGCCGGGGCCGGACCCCTCGCTGCCGGCCCGCG
>NZ_JABEMA010000082.1 GCF_013004605.1 Pseudokineococcus marinus | reverse complement strand
CGACCGCACGACCTCGGCGGCTCTGGCGGGCGGCGGCTGCGGCGGCAGGCGGTCGAGCAGGGGCGCGACCGCCGCGAGCTCCTCGGGCTCGGTCGCGTCGGGGGCCCCGTGGTGGGGAGCGCCGTCGGGCGGACCGCCGTCGGGCTGACGGCCGTCGGGGGCGGGCGGCGCCTCGGGGGTGCGGTCGACGAGGGGCAGCGAGCGGATCCCGCGCTCGAGGTGCCACTGCGGGTAGGCCGCCGCCAGGCCGCTGGCCTCGCGGCGGTCCCGCTCGGTGCTCGCGACGGCGCCGTCCCAGTCCCCGGCGAGCAGCGCCCCGAGCAGCTGCAGCGACTCCGGGGCCGGCGCCGCGGCGCCCGGCGGGCGGCAGGAGCGGCACACCGCTCCCCCGGCCGCGACGGCGAACCCGCGGTGCGGGCCGGGCTCGCCGCACCGGGCGCAGGCGTCGAAGCTGGCGCCCCACCCGGCCACGGCCATGGACCGCACGATGAAGGCGTCGAGCACGAGCCCCGGCGGCCGGCGGACCGGCGCGTGCGGCGGGCCCACGAGCGCCCGCAGGCCGCCGACGAGGAGCAGGAACTGCTGGGTGGCGGGCTCGCGCTCCTCCGGCGTCAGCCGCTCCGCCGTCTCGAGCATGGCCGCGGCCGCGGTGTACCGGGGGTAGTCGTCGGCGACGGCGCGCGCGTAGGGCGCGAGCGTGAGCACCTGGGTGACGACGTCGAGGCTGCGCCCGCGGTGCAGCTGGACGTCGGCGAGCATGCACGGCTCCAGCCGGGCGCCGAAGCGGCTGGTCGTGCGGCGCACGCCCTTGGCCACCGCCCGCACCCGCCCCGAGGTGCGCGTTAGCAGGGTGATGACGCGGTCGGCCTCGCCGATCTTCTGCGTGCGCAGGACGACGGCCTCGTCGCGGTACAGCTTCACCGGCGGGTCACCACACCCCCATGGTGCCCCCGCGGGGCCCGTGCGCCCGCAGCGCCCCGCCGTCCGGCGTCGACGGGCGTCCCCCGCCCGCCCGCCGTCCGGCCGCCCCGACCCTCAGGGCCCCGTGCGCGGCGCGTCGTCCGTCGACGCCGTCGGCGGGGGCAGGCGCACACCCCGGGGCCCGGGCAGCTCGCCGCGGTCGGGCGACGGCGTCCCGCCCGGGGCGGCCACGACGATGCGGTCGCGGCCGCCGCGCTTGGCCGCGTAGAGGGCCGAGTCGGCGGAGGACAGGGCCGAGGCCACGGCCGCGCCCGCCTCGACGCCGACGGAGACCGTGACGCGCAGCCCGGGGGCGATCTGCTCCCAGTCGTGGGCCCGCACGGCCTCGAGGACGCGGTGGGCGATCGCCTCGGCCACCGACGGCTCGTCGACGACGAGGACGACGAACTCGTCGCCGCCGTAGCGGACGACGAGCTCGGAGGAGCGGCACGCCGTCACGAGCATCTCCGCGACGCGCACGAGCACCCGGTCGCCGGCGTCGTGCGAGAAGCGGTCGTTGACGTCCTTGAAGTGGTCGACGTCGACGAAGACGGCCCCGAGGAGCTCCGGGGCGGTCTCGAGCACCTGGAGCAGCGCGCGGCGGTTGCCCAGCCCGGTGAGGGGGTCGGTGAGGGCGGCGCGGTGGACGCCGTCGCGCTCGTCCTCGAGCTGGCGCACGCGGCGCCGCGAGACGAGCTCGGCGGCGCGGCCGGCGCTGTCGCGGCGCAGCCGGCGCAGCAGCCCCCGCACGTGCTCGCGGTAGCGGCTCACCGCCGGGTGGTCGCCGTGCTCGACGACGTCGAGGTCCGCGAGCGCCTCGACGGCCGCCCACCGCCAGACGTCCCTCCGGCTGCGCCGCCCCAGCTCCACGGCGCGCTCGAGCAGCGGGCGGGCGCCGACCGTGTCGCCGCGGCGCAGCAGGGCCCGCCCGCGGACGACGAGGGCGACGAGCCGGTCGGTCCCGGCGGGGCTGAGGACGTCGAGCACGCCCGGGTCGCCGACGAGCGACCAGGCGGCGTCGTCGTCGCCGAAGGACTGCAGCGCCAGCGCGAGGTAGACGTCGGCGCGGACGACGGCGTGGGCGTCCCCCGCCGCCTCGGCGGCGCGGCGCAGGCCGAGGGCCCGCTCGGCGACCGCCAGGTGGTGGCGGCCGGCCTCGGCGTCCTCGCCGAGCAGACCAGCGCCGGCGGCCCAGGCGGCGCGCAGCGCGCACGCCTCCTCGAGGACGAACTCGCGGTAGGGCTCGCGGGGGTCGAGCAGGTCGAGGAAGACCTCCTCGGCCGAGCCGTGGAGGCTCAGCGCCTCGAGGGTGATGGCCAGGGCCATGCGGGCCGAGAGCCGGTTGTAGCCACCCGGGCCGGCGTCGACCAGGTCGAGGCCCTCGGCCACGTGGTCGAGCGCGGTCGAGGTGCTGCCGAGCACGGCGCTGGCCTCGGCGAGCAGGGCGAGCGCCTTCGCCCGCCACAGCGGGTCGTCCGCCGCCAGGACGAGCAGCTCCTGGGACTGGGCGACCACCTCGGCGTACCGGCCGAGCTCGCGCAGGCTGACGCCGCGCGAGTAGCAGAGGAAGCGCTCGGTGGCGACGTCGCCCGCCGCCCGGACGAGCGGCAGGGCCTCGTCGCAGGCCCGGACGGCGGCGGCGGGGTCGCCGTCGGCGTAGAGCTGGTGGGCGCGGTCGCTGATGAGGTCGAAGGGACCGAAGACGTCCGCCACGACCAGCTCGCCCACGCCACCTCCTCCGCCCGCCGCGGGGGCGCGGAGCCCCCGGCGCGGCCGCACGACCGCTCGCGTCCTGCATCGACGCCGCGTCAACACTAGGTGAGCGGTCCGACGACACGGCCGTCGCGCCGTCACCCGTCGTGGTCAGTGCTCCGCCGACGAGGGGCGGCGGCGACGTGGTGGCAGCAGGTGCGGACGGCGGGACCGGAGGACGGGACGCGGACGCGCAGCCGTGCTCGCGCGGCGTGCGGGCACAGCTGCGCGTCCCCGGTCGACGCCCTCGCCGGGCGTCGTGGGCCCGACGGCTCAGAGCGCCCGGTTGACCGCCGAGAGCACCGCGCGCAGCGACGCGACGACGGTGTTGGCGTCGATCCCGACGCCCCACAGCACCCGGTCGCCGACCTCGCACTCGACGAAGGCGGCGGCGCGGGCGTCGCCGCCCTCGGACAGGGCGTGCTCGGCGTAGTCGAGGACGCGGACGTCGACGCCGTCCGCGTGCAGCGCCTCGACGAGGGCGTCGATGGGGCCGTTGCCGAGGCCCTCGAGGACGCGCGGCTCGCCGCGGTCGGTGACGTCGACCGACAGGCGGGCGGCGCCGTCGACCTCGCTCTGCTGGCGCATCCCCCGCAGGGCGTAGCGGCCCCAGGCGCGCCCGGGGTCGCCGGCCGGGAGGTAGGCGTGCTCGAAGATCTCCCAGAGGCGGGCGGCGTCCACCTCCCCGCCGGAGGCGTCGGTCTGCGCCTGCACGATGCCCGAGAGCTCGATCTGCAGGCGGCGGGGCAGGTCGAGCTGGTGCTCGGTCTTCATGAGGTAGGCCACGCCGCCCTTGCCGGACTGGCTGTTGACCCGGACGACCGCCTCGTAGGAGCGGCCGACGTCCTTGGGGTCGACCGGCAGGTAGGGCACCGCCCACGTGAGCTCGCGGACGTCGACGCCCTCGGCGGCGGCGCGGCGCGCCATGGCGTCGAAGCCCTTCTTGATGGCGTCCTGGTGCGAGCCGGAGAACGCCGTGTAGACGAGGTCGCCGCCGTACGGGTGGCGCTCCGGCACGGGCAGCTGGTTGCAGTACTCGACCGTGCGCCGCACCTCGTCGACGTCCGAGAAGTCGATCATCGCGTCGACACCCTGCGTGACGAGGTTCATCCCGAGGGTGACGAGGCAGACGTTGCCGGTGCGCTCGCCGTTGCCGAAGAGGCAGCCCTCGACGCGGTCGGCCCCGGCCAGCAGGCCCAGCTCGGCCGCCGCGACGGCGGTGCCGCGGTCGTTGTGCGGGTGCAGGGAGAGGATGACGCCCTCGCGGGGCACGAGGTGGCGGCCCATCCACTCGATCGCGTCGGCGTAGACGTTGGGCGAGGCCATCTCGACCGTGGCGGGCAGGTTGATGATGACCGGCCGCTCGGCGGAGGCCTCGAAGACGGCGAGCACCTCGTTGCAGACCCGCGCCGCGTACTCCAGCTCGGTGCCGGTGAAGGACTCCGGCGAGTACTCGTAGGTGATGCGCGTCTCCGGGACGGTCTCCTCGAGCTTGCGGCACAGCCGCGCGCCCTGCAGGGCGATGTCGAGGACGCCGTCCTCGTCGAGGCCGAAGACGACCTCGCGCTGGAGGACGGAGGTGGAGTTGTAGAGGTGGACGATCGCGCGCGGCGCGCCCGCGATGGCCTCGTAGGTGCGCTCGACGAGGTGGTCGCGCGCCTGGGTGAGCACCTGGATCGTCACGTCGTCGGGGATGAGGTCGCCCTCGACGAGCTGGCGCACGAAGTCGAAGTCGGCCTGGCTCGCCGAGGGGAAGCCGACCTCGATCTCCTTGTAGCCCATGCGCACGAGCAGCTGGAACATGCGCAGCTTGCGCGCCGGGCTCATGGGGTCGATGAGCGCCTGGTTGCCGTCGCGCAGGTCGACGGCGCACCACTGCGGGGCCCGCTCGAGCCGCTTGGTCGGCCACGTCCGGTCGGGCAGCTCGACGCGGATCTGCTCGTGGAAGGGGCGGTACCGGGCGACCGGCATGGCGGAGGGCTTCTGGGAGTCGCGCATCTCGTCCTCGTCTGGGGGCGGTGGCTGCGGCCGGACCGGGCGGTCCGGGCGTCGTCACCGGCGGCGGCTGCGGCGTGCGCAGGACTCCGCGACGAGGGGGCCGATGACTAGAGGCCCTCGCCGCGGCAGCCGAGGAGGAGGCTCGCGCGCACGGGGGAACGGTAGCGCGCCCCGGACCCGGCGGGCGCGCGCCGGTCAGACGAGCAGCTGCGTCGCCGCGAGCTCCCGGTAGAGCGGCGTGGTCTCCAGCAGCTCGGCGTGCGTCCCGACGCCGACGACCCGACCGCCGTCGAGGACGACGATCTGGTCGGACCCGACGACGGTGGACAGCCGGTGGGCGACGACGAGGAGCGTCGTGCGCTCGGCGACGGCGTCGAGCGCGTCCTGCAGGGCCCTCTCGTTGCGCGCGTCGAGGCTCGCGGTCGGCTCGTCGAGCAGGAGCAGCTCGGGCCGGGCGAGCAGCGAGCGGGAGATGGCCAGGCGCTGGCGCTCACCCCCGGAGAGCAGCACGCCGCCCTCCCCCACCGGCGCGTCGAGGCCCGCCGGGCTCCGGGTGGCGACCCCGGTCAGCCCGACGGCGGCGAGCACGGCCGCCAGCTCGTCGTCGCCGGCGTCGGGCGCGGCCAGCACGAGGTTCTCGCGCAGCGTCCCGGCCAGCACCGGGGCCTCCTGCTCGACGTAGCCGAGCCGGGCGCGCAGCGCCGCACGCGGGAGCTCCCGGACGTCGACGCCGTCGACGAGCACCGCGCCGCCCGTGACGTCCGAGAAGCGCTCGACGAGGGACAGCAGGGTCGACTTGCCGGCGCCCGAGGGCCCCACCAGGGCCGTCCGGGCGCCCCGCGGGACGGCCAGGCTCACGCGGTCGAGCACGCGGGTGCCGTCGGGGTAGGTGAAGGAGACGTCCCGGAGCTCCAGCAGCGGCGCACCGGCTCGTCCCGCCGGCGCCGAGACCGGGCCCGGGTCCTCCTCGGGCAGGCGCAGCACCTCCTCGATGCGCGTGAGCGCGCCGAGCCCGAGCTGCAGCTGGGCGAAGGCCGAGACCAGCTGCCCCAGCGGCATGACGAGCAGGAAGAGGAAGAGGATGAAGGAGACGAGCTCGGCGACGGTGAGCGCCCCGCCCGCCACGCGGTAGCCGCCCACGCCGAGGACGGCGATGAAGGAGCCCTGCACGGCGACCCCCACCACCGGCGACACGACGGCGCCCGTGCGCGCGGCGCGCACCCCGGCGTCGTAGGCCGCGCGGGCGCTGGCGCCCACCGCGTCGACCTCGCGGTCGGTGGCGCCGCTGGCGCGGATGGTCCGCACGGCGGACAGGGCGCGCTCCACGGCCGAGCTCATCTCCCCGACGCGCTGCTGCGAGGCCAGCGCGAGCGCCCGCAGGCGCCGGGCGACGGAGATCGCCGCCGTCATGCCGACGGCCACGGCCGTGAGCGTCACCGCGAGCAGGACGACGTCCACGACCGCCATCGCCACCACGGCGCCGACCACGACGACGACCGAGCTGACGACCTCGACGAGCCCGGAGGTGACGACCGCGCGCAGCAGCGTCGTGTCCGAGCCGACGCGCGAGACGAGGTCGCCGGTGCGCCGCTGGTCGAGCTCGGCCAGCGGCAGGCGCAGGACCCGCGCGACGAGGCTGCGGCGCGTCGACAGGACGACGCCCTCGGCGGTCCGCTGCAGCAGGTACTGCTGCACCGCCCCGAGCAGGGACGCCCCGAGCAGGACCCCGACGAGCACGGCCACGACCGGCGCGACGGCGTCGCCCGCCTCCACGGCGGTGATGACGCGGCCGACGAGCAGCGGCTGGGCGAGGGCGGCGGCCGCGCCCACGAGGGAGACCGCGGCCACCACGAGCAGCGTCCCCCGGTGCTCCCGCAGGTACGGCAGCAGGGTCGCCAGCCCCACGCGCGGCGGGGGCGCGCCGTCCTCGGCCCCGTCGGGGGCGGTGCGCGCCGTCGCCCCGGCGCTCACCGGTCGCACCAGCGGCTGAGCCGGAAGCGCTGGTGCACGGCCTGGCGGCTCACGCCGAGGGCGAGCGCGATCGACGCCCAGCTCGCCGAGGCGACGCGCGCACGGCGGACCTGCAGCTCCTCCAGCCGCTCCAGCTCGCGCCGCGCCGCGGCCAGGGCCGCCAGCGCCGCCAGCGGGTCGTCCCCGCCGGCGCGGCCCACGAGGTCCTGCAAGGCACCCACCTCCGCCATGACGTCAAGATAGCTTGACATCCGACGCGTCGTCAGTCGACGCGGCGCCCCACGGCACGGCGTCGAGCGCCGCCCCTCCCCGGAGCCGCCCCCCGGGCCTCGGCGGACGCACCGCCCGCGCCGGGGGCCGGACGCCCTCCCGGGCACCGAGCCCGTGCCGCACGGGGCGGGCGGCGCCACGGCCCAGGATCCGAGCGCGCGGACGAGACGACGGCCGAGCACCTGCGGGACGACGAGGTGGACGGGACGCATGCGGAGGGTGCCTGAGCCGGACTTCCGGCAGGTCTTCGACGAGACGCCGACACCGCTCCTGCTGCTCACCCCGGACCTCGTCATCGTCGCCGCGAACCGCGCGCGCCTCGAGGCGACGGCGACGACGCTCGAGGGCACCGTCGGCCGCGGCCTCTTCGACGTCTTCCCGCTGAACCCCGACGACCCGGGCGGGGACGGCCTGGTCAACCTCCGCGAGTCCCTCGCCGTCGCCCGCGACACGCGCCGACCGCACACCATGGCGATCCAGAAGTACGACATCCGGATGCCCGACGGGAGCTACGTCGAGCGGTACTGGAGCCCGCGCAACGTCCCCCTCCTGGACGAGCACGGCGAGGTGGTGCTGCTGCTCCACCGTGCGGACGACATCACCGAGTACGTCCGGGCGCGCGAGGACGTCCGGCTCTCGACGGAGCGCAGCGACCGGCTCCGCGAGCGGGCGGAGCAGGTGGAGGCCGACCTGTTCTCGCGCACGCGCGAGCTCGAGCACCTGGTCGCCGACCTCGGACGCGCCACGGCGCGCGCCCAGCTGCTGGCGCGCGCGACGAGCGAGATGGCCGCCACCGAGGACGCCGAGGACGCCCTCGTGCGCCTCTCACGGCTGCTGGTCCCGGTCCTCGCGGACTGGTGCGTCGTCAGCCTCGTCGCGGACGACCGGCGGGCCCGCACCGCCCGCTCCCTCCGCGTCGTCTCGGCCTGGCACGAGGACCCCGCCGCCCGGGCGCTCGTGGCCGAGTACGCCGCCCTACGGCAGTCGGCCCTCACCTCCGACCCGCTCCTCGAGGGGGCGCTGACGAGCGACGGTCCGCAGGTCGTCGGCGAGCGGGCGCAGGAGCACCTCGCGTCGGTCCTGGCCCCGGGCCGGGCGCAGGACCTCGTCCACGAGCTGGAGCCGGCGTCCCTGGTCGTGCTGCCGCTGCGCGCGCGGGGCCGCACGCTCGGGGTGCTCTCGCTCGTCAGCGGTGCCGCCCGCGCCCCCATCGGTCCCGAGGAGCTCGCCACCGCGACGGACGTCGCGGGACGGGCCGGGCTCGCCCTCGACAACGCCCGGCTCGCCCGCCGCCACCGCGAGCTCGCGGAGGCGCTGCAGCGCTCCCTGCTCAGCGCCCCCGCCCAGCCCGACCACACCCAGGTCGTCGTGCGCTACGCGCCGGCTGCGGAGGCGGCCCAGGTGGGCGGGGACTGGTACGACGCCTTCCTCCAGCCGGACGGCACGACCACCCTCTCCATCGGCGACGTGCTGGGCCACGACACCGAGGCGGCCGCGGCCATGAGCCAGGTGCGGTCGCTGCTGCGCGGCGTCGCGGTGGCCACCGGGGCCGGGCCCGCGGAGGTCCTCTCCGGCGTGGACCAGGCCATGGTGACCCTGCAGGTCGGCACGACCGCCACCGCCGTGGTCGCCCGCCTCGAGCTCCCGCCCGACGGTCCGCGGAGGACCGCCCTCCTGCGGTGGTCGAACGCCGGTCACCCGCCCCCCGTGCTCGTCTCCGCCGACGGCGCCGTGCGCCCGCTCACGGCCCCGCGCCCGGAGCTGCTCCTCGGGGTCGCGCCCGACGCCCACCGCAGCACGAACGAGGTCCTGCTCGAGGAGGGCGCGACGGTCCTGCTGCACACCGACGGCCTGGTGGAGCGGCGCGGCGAGTCCCTCCAGCAGGGCCTCGACCGCCTGGCGGACGTGCTGCGCGACCTCGCCACCCGGTCCCCGGACCTCGACTCCCTGTGCGACGACGTGCTGGCGCGCATGCTGCCGGCGCGCCCCGAGGACGACGTCGCGCTGCTCGCCGTCCGGCTGCACCCTTCCGACCGCCCGCGCCCCGCCGAGGCCGGTCCCGTGCGCGTGCCCGACGACGTGCCGGACGCCCCGGAGGTCGCGCGCCGTAGCCGCGACGCGGGCGCGCGGCCCTCAGCGGGCGGCGGTGCCGCGGGAGCGTCCTGCCGACGCGGGACGCGCCACCGGGCGGCGGGTCACCAGCGACGGCCGCGGCCGGCCCTCGCGACGGGCGACCTCAGAAGCCGAGGCGCTGGAGCTTGCGCGGGTCGCGCTGCCAGTCCTTGGCGACCTTGACCCGCAGGTCGAGGAAGACGGGCACGCCGAGCAGCGCCTCGATGCCGGCGCGCGCCTGCGTGCCGACCTCGCGCAGCCGGGAGCCGCCCTTGCCGATGACGATGCCCTTCTGCGAGTCGCGCTCGACGAAGAGCTGCACGTGGACGTCGAGCATGCCGTCGGCGCGCTCGCCGCCGTCCGCCGCGGGCCGCGGGCCCATCTCCTCGACGACGACGGCGAGGCTGTGCGGCAGCTCGTCGCGCACGCCCTCGAGAGCGGCCTCGCGCACGAGCTCGGCGACCATGACGGCCTCCGGCTCGTCGGTGAGCTCGCCGTCGGGGTACATCGGCGGGCCCTCGGGCAGGTGGCCGAGGAGGACCTCCTCGACGACGTCGACCTGCTGGCCCCCGGTGGCGGAGACGGGCACGACGTCGGCCCCCGGCAGGAGCTCGGCGACCTCCACGAGGTGCTGGGCGAGCCGGTCGCGGGTCACGAGGTCGGTCTTGGTGACGACGGCGACGACGGGGGTGCCGCGCCGGCCCTCGCTCAGCGGCTGCAGCTGCGCGGCGATCCAGCGGTCCCCCGGCCCCACCGGCTGGTCGGCGGGCAGGCAGAAGCCGATGACGTCCACCTCCGCGAGCGTCGCGAGGACGAGGTCGTTGAGGCGCTGGCCGAGCAGCGTGCGGGGCCGGTGCAGCCCGGGGGTGTCCACGAGCACCAGCTGCGCCTGCGGGCGGTGGAGGATGCCGCGGACGGTGTGCCGCGTCGTCTGAGGACGGCTCGAGGTGATCGCGACCTTCGTGCCGACGAGAGCGTTGGTCAGCGTCGACTTGCCCGCGTTCGGGCGCCCGACGAAGCAGGCGAAGCCGCTGCGGTAGCCCTCGGGGACGGCCGGCAGCGAGGAGCCGGTGACCACGGCCGAGGCGGGGACGCCGGGCGGGGGGACGTCGTCGTCGTCGAGGTCGTCGGCGCGGTCGTCCGGACCGCCGGAGGGCGGGCGCGGGCTCACCGGCGCTGCCCGAGGAACTCGAGGAGCAGCTGGCGCTGGAGGGCGAACATGGCGCGCTCCTCCTCCGGCTCGGCGTGGTCGTAGCCCAGCAGGTGCAGGACGCCGTGCGTCGTCAGCAGCAGGAGCTCGTCGGCCGTCGAGTGCCCGGCCGCCCGGGCCTGGCGGGCCGCGACGTCGGGGCACAGGACGACGTCGCCGAGCAGCCCCGGGGGGCTCGGCTCGGCGTCGGTGCCCGGCCGGAGCTCGTCCATGGGGAAGGACAGGACGTCGGTCGGCCCCTCCTCGCCCATGTGCTGCACGTGCAGGGCCGCCATCGCCTCCTCGTCGACGACGAGGACGGACAGCTCCGCGCGCGGGTGCACGTGGAGGGCGTCGAGGACGTGGCGGGCGAGGTCGGCGAGCTCGCGCTCGTCGACGGCGTGCGCCGTCTCGTTGGCGACCTCGACGCTCATGCGCCGGCGTCCTCGGCGGCCGGTGCGGGTGACTCCCGCGGCGCGCTGCGGGCGGGCGCCGACCGGCGCGGGCCCCGGACGTCGCGGCGCTGGCCGTCGGGCGCGGTGGCGCCCCGGCGCGCGTCCCACCGGCCGTAGGCCTCGACGATGTCGCTGACGAGCTTGTGGCGGACGACGTCGCCGGCCTCGAGGCGGGCGAAGGCGACCCCGTCGACGCCGTCGAGGATCTCCTGCACGACGCGCAGGCCCGACTCGGTGCCGCTCGGGAGGTCGACCTGCGTGACGTCACCGGTGACGACCATCTTCGAGCCGAAGCCCAGGCGCGTGAGGAACATCTTCATCTGCTCGGCCGAGGTGTTCTGCGCCTCGTCGAGGATGATGAAGGCGTCGTTGAGGGTGCGCCCGCGCATGTAGGCGAGCGGAGCCACCTCGATCGTCCCCGCGGCCAGCAGCCGCGGCACCTGCTCCGGGTCGAGCATGTCGCCCAGGGCGTCGTACAGCGGCCGCAGGTAGGGGTCGATCTTCTCGGTGAGCGTGCCCGGCAGGAAGCCGAGCCGCTCCCCCGCCTCGACGGCAGGGCGCGTGAGGACGATGCGCGTGACCTGCTTGGCCTGCAGCGCCTGTACGGCCTTGGCCATGGCGAGGTAGGTCTTGCCCGTGCCGGCGGGGCCGATGCCGAAGACGACCGTCTGCTCCTCGATGGCGTCGACGTACCGCTTCTGCCCCAGGGTCTTGGGGCGGATGGTGCGCCCGCGCGAGGACAGGACGTCGAGCGTGAGGACGTCGGCGGGCCGCTCGCTCGTCGCCCGGCGCAGCATCGCGACCGACCGCTCGACGGCGTCGGGGGTCAGCACCTGGCCGGCGGCGACGACGGCGGACAGCTCGTCGACGAGGCGCTCGAGCAGCGCCACCTCGGGCGCCGGCCCGGAGGCGGTGATCTCGTCGCCGCGCACGTGCACGTCGAGCTCGGGGAACGAGCGCTCGACGACGCGGAGCAGCTGGTCCCCGCTGCCGAGCAGCGACAGCATCGACACCTCGGGCGGCACGACGACGGTGTGGCGGGTCCGCCCGGTCTCGGGGCGCGCTCCGCCGGGGCGGCGGGGGGAGGTCTCGTGGGGCTGCGTCATGGGCGGGCCGGGGCCCAGGGCTCCTCGCGCTCGCGCACCACCGGGCCGGGCGCGCTCGTCGGGGGAAGGGTAGCCCGCGGCCGCCGGGCCGGCGGGGGTGGCGCCG
>NZ_JABEMA010000081.1 GCF_013004605.1 Pseudokineococcus marinus | reverse complement strand
GTCCGCGCGCCGCAGCGCCGCCCGGGTGGCCACCGGCACCGCTGCCCTCCTCGAGCGGCTCCACGACCGCCTCCACGACCGGGTCCACGGCGGGGCGGGAGCCGCGGCCGTCGTCGCCGTCGGCGGGGACGGCGCCGCCGCGCTGCTCGAGCGCTGGGGATCCACGGGGCTCGAGGTGCGGGCGGCGCTCGCGGAGGGCGTGCCCGCCGGCGTCCTCGTCGGCGGCCGCGCCGCCGGGCTGCCCTTCGCCAGCAAGGCCGGCGGCTTCGGCGAGCCGGGCACGCTCGTCGAGGTCGTCGACCGCCTGCGCGGCGCGCGCCGCGGCGACGAGCCCGCCTCGACCGATCCCGCCGACCAGCAGCACACAGACCACCAGCACACAGACCACCAGCACGACGCCGCCCCCGAGCCCCGTTCGCGGCCCACCCCAGGAGGAGCCCCCATGGACGTCCCCGTCCTCGCCGTCACCATCGGCGACGTCGCCGGCATCGGCCCCGAGATCACCGCCAAGACGCTGCTCGGCCACGACGACCTGCGCGCCGAGTGCGTGCCCGTCGTGCTCGGCGACGCGGGCGTCATGCGCCGCGCGGTGCGCGACGTCGGCGGCGACCCGGACGCCGTCCGCGTGCTCGAGCGGCCGCGGGACGCGACGAACGCGCCCGGCGTCGTCGAGGTCGTGCAGGTCGGCGACCCCCTGCCGGAGGTCACCGTGGGTGAGCTGAGCCCCGTGGCCGGCGACGCGGCGTACCGCTTCGTCGTCGCGGCGTGCGACCTCGCGAAGGCCGGGGAGGTCGACGGCATCGTCACGGCGCCCCTCAACAAGGCCGCCATGCACGCCGGCGGGCACGCCTTCCCCGGCCACACCGAGCTGCTGGCCCACGAGTTCGGCGTCGAGGACTTCAGCCTCGTGCTGTCCGCCGGGGACCTCTACCTCTTCCACCTCACGACGCACGTCTCGCTGCGCCAGGCCATCGAGGACGTCACCCCCGAGCGCACCGACGCCGTCCTCACCCTCGTCGACGCCTTCAGCCGCGCCCTCGGGCGCCCGGGCGAGCGCATCGGCGTCGCCGGGCTCAACCCGCACGCGGGCGAGAACCGGATCTTCGGCGACGAGGACGCCGACGTCCTCGAGCCCGCCGTGCGCCGAGCGCAGGAGCGGGGCGTCAACGCCCACGGCCCGCTGCCCGCCGACGCCCTCATCCCCGCGGCGGTGAAGGGCCGGTGGGAGTTCGTCGTCGTCTGCTACCACGACCAGGGCCACGCGCCCTTCAAGGCGGTCTACGGCGACGACGGCGTCAACATCACCGTCGGCCTGCCGGTCGTCCGCGTGTCGGTCGACCACGGGACGGCCTTCGACATCGCCGGCCAGGGGATCGCCCGCGAGGCCAGCCTCGTCCTGTCCTGCCGTCGGGCCGCCGCCCTCGCCCCGGGCTGGGGCCACGTGCGCGACGCCGCCCAGGAGGTGCAGGAGCAGGAGGACGTCGCCTCCTGAGCCGCCGCGGCGCGCCCCGGCGGTCGCCTACCCTCCCGCGCGTGGACCACGAGGTGCGACAGCCGCTGCACGCCCGGGTGGCGGCGGCGCTGCGCGCGGAGGTCGACGACCACGCCGCCCCGCCGGGGACCCTGCTGCCGAGCGAGTCCGCGCTCACCGAGCGCTTCGGCGTCAGCCGCTCGGTGGTCCGCCAGGCGCTCGCCGCGCTGGAGGGCGAGGGGCGGGTGCGGCGCGAGAAGGGCCGCGGCACCGTCGTCGTCGACCGCGCTGACCACCGCCGCCTCGTGCAGCGCGCCGGCGGCCTGCACGACCAGCTGGCCACCGGCGGCGCGGTCGTGACGACCCACGTCCTGGAGGCCGTCGTCGAGCCGGCGCCCGAGGTGGCCCGCTGGCTCGGCGCCGACGAGGTGCTGCGGCTGGAGCGCGTCCGCAGCGTCGACGGCCGTGCGGTGGCCCGCATCCGCACCCACCTGCCCCTGCCGCTGCTGGCCGGGCTGCGCGCCGAGGACCTCGAGGACGCCTCGCTGCACGCCGCGATGGAGGCCCTCGTCGGCGTCCGGCCGCGGCGCGGCTCGCGGCAGGTCCGCGCCGTCGCCGCCGACGAGGGCCTCGCCGCCCAGCTCGGGGTGCGCGCCGGCGACCCGCTGCTCCTGCTCGAGGGGCGCGGCGCCGCCGACGACGGCACGCCGCTCGAGGTCTTCGCCACCTGGCACCGCGGCGACGCCGTCTCCTTCGAGCTCGACGTCGACGACGTGCGGGCACGCCCGCTCGCCGCGGCGGACGCCGGCCACGGCCACGCCTCGGGCTCGGCCAGCACGGCGTCGTCCACGACGACGACGTCGCCCGAGGGTCGGGCCGTCGACGCGCAAGGGCTCCTCGCCGACCTCGACGACGTCCGTGACCGCCTGGCGGTGCTCCTCGCCCGGTCCGGCCCCGCGACGGGTCCGTCGGACGACGACCTCATGTCCCGGATCGAGCGGCGAGTCGAGGCGAGCGGGGTCGCGATCTCCGTCGACGAGCTGCTCGCCGCCCGCGACCAGGAGCGCCGATGACCCTGGCCCTCCCCTCCGTCTCAGCCGATGACCCGCCCGGACGGACCTGTTCGTCGCCCGTGACCGAGCACGGTCCCGTCCGACGAACAGGCCCGCCCGGCGCGATGCTCAGCCCGCGTCGCCGTACCAGCGGTAGCCGTAGCGCGGCAGCGTGACCGCGAGCCCGTCGGCGGGCACGTCCACCGGGTCGCCGGAGAAGAGCTCGACGACGTCGTCGCCGAGGACGTCGCCCGGCAGGCGCACCTCGACCTCCGCGTCGGACAGGTTGTGCACGGCGACCGTCGTCCGCCCGTCCCAGCGGCAGGCGTGGGCGAGGACGCGCTCGTCACCGACGTCGAGCAGCTCGAGCGACCCGGCGCCGAGCTCGGGGCGGTCGCGGTAGCGCGCCACGAGGCGCCGCACCGCGTGGAGCAGCGACCCCGCGTCGGCCTCCTGCGCCGCGACGCCCGTCGGCGCGTCGCGGCCCCAGTCCAGGGGCGTGCGGACGGCGACGCGGCCGGGCACCGAGAGGTCCTCGCGCTGGCCGACCTCCTCGCCGTAGTAGAGGACGGGCACGCCGGGCACCGAGAAGACGAGCGCGTAGACCATCTCGAGGCGCTCCTGGTCGCCGTCGAGCATGGTGGGCAGCCGCAGGCGCAGGCCGCGCCCGAACAGCTGCTGGTCCTCCCGCGGCCCGAAGGCGGCGAGCACCTCGCCGCGCTCGTCCTCGCTCAGCTGGTCGAGGGTCAGCTCGTCGTGGTTGCGCGCGAAGACGCCGAAGGACTTGCCCTCGGGCAGCTCGGGCCGGGAGGCGAGCGTGCGGCGCAGCGGCTCGCTCGTCCCGCGGGCGAGCGCCAGGTACATCGACTGGTTGAGCGTGAAGTCGAAGTTGATCGTCATGCGGTCGCCGAGGTCGCCGAAGAACTCCTGCTGCTGCGCGTACGGCAGGTTGACCTCCCCGAGCATGAGGGCCTCGCTGCTGCGGCGGGCGAGGAAGGCGCGCATGACGTCGAGCATCCGCATCGACTCGGCCATGTGGTCCTCGTGCTCGCCGCCCTGGCCGGCGTCGTCGACGCCCTCCCCGTCGGGCGCGCCCTCGTCGTCGGCGTCGCCCGTGCGGCTCGCCGTCTCGACGAAGAAGGGCACGGCGTCGACGCGGAAGCCCGCGACGCCGAGCTGGAGCCAGAAGCCCATGATGCGGAGGATCTCCTCGCGCACGTCCTCGTTCGAGGTGTTGAGGTCGGGCTGCGAGGAGTAGAAGCGGTGGCGGTAGTGCTGCCCGGCCTCCTCGTCGTAGGACCAGATGGAGTCCTCCGCGTCGGGGAAGACGTTCTGCGCGTCGGCGTCCGCCGGGTCCGGCTCGTCGCGCCACACGTACCAGTCGCGGTAGCGGGACTCCTTCGACGACCGGGCGTCCTGGAACCACGGGTGGTCCGCGGAGGTGTGGTTGACCACGAGGTCGACGAGCACGCGCATCCCGCGCTCGCGGCAGGCGCGCACCACCTCGACGAAGTCCCCGAGGCTGCCGGTCTGCGGGTCGACGGCGTAGTAGTCGGTGATGTCGTAGCCGTCGTCGCCCTCGGGCGAGGGGTAGAAGGGCTGCAGCCACACGAAGCCGACGCCGAGGCGCGACAGGTGGTCGAGGTGCCGGCCGAGGCCGACGAGGTCGCCGTGCCCGTCGCCGCTGGAGTCGGCGAAGCGCTCGACGTCGAGGCAGTACCCGACGCTCGTCGTCCACCAGTGGTCGGCGGTCGTCGTGAGCCTCATGCCGACGCCCCCTGCGGCGCGCGGGCGGCGAGCGCCTCCGCCGTCGTGCCCGCGCCCGTGGTGCCGACGAGCGGCTCGGGCGCCGTGACGTCGAGCTGGGGCAGCACGTGCTGCCCGGCGGCGTCGAGCCAGGCCTCCTGGTCCTGCCCCACGTGGTGGAGGTAGAGGCGGTCGAAGCCGAGGCCCGCCATCTCGGCCAGGCGCTCGGCGAGGCGGCCGAGGTCGTGCTCGACGACGACCGGGCCGTCGACGCCGGGCGGCTGCACCTGCCGGCCGACGTCGTCGAACTGCTCGGGCACCGCCAGCTCGGAGAGCACGTGGGAGGCGAAGACGTTGGTGCGCCACTGGTCGTGGGCGACGGCGAGGGCCTCGTCGCGCGTGGGCGCCCAGGCCACGTGCACCTGCAGGCAGGCCGGTCCGCGGCCCCCGGCGTCGCGGTAGGCGCCGAGCACCTCGCGCAGGACGTCGTCGGAGGAGTTGACGGTGATGAGGCCGTCGGCCCACGTGCCCGCCCACGCGGCGGTGCGGGGGGTGATGGCCGCGGCCAGCAGCGCCGGAGCCGCCTCGGCGGGCGGGCGGCTCCACACCCGCGCCCGGTCGACGACGACGCGCCCGCGGTGGGTGACCTCCTCGCCGGCGAGCAGGCGCCGCACGACGTCGACCGTCTCGGCGAGCCGGGCGTCGCGCTCCTCCTTGTGCGGCCAGTCGGTGCCGGTGACGTGCTCGTTCATCAGCTGCCCGGTGCCGAGGGCCGCCCAGAAGCGCTGCGGGAACATCTCGGCGAGCGTCGCGACCATCTGCGCGCTGATCGCCGGGTGGTAGCGCTGCCCCGGCGCGTGCACGACGCCGAAGGTCAGGCGCGTGCTGGCCAGCGCGGCGCCGAGCCAGCTCCAGGCGAAGCCCGACTGGCCCTGGGTCGTGCTCCAGGGGGTGATGTGGTCGGAGCACATCGCCGCGCTGAAGCCGACCTCCTCGGCGCGCACGACGTCGCGCAGCAGGCGGCTCGGCGGGATCTGCTCGTGGGAGGCGTGGAAGCCGACGACGGTCACGGGCGCGAAGGGTAGGGGCGCGGGGCCGGTCCCGCTCCGTGGGACGCCGGGCCGTCGCCCGGCCGGGGCGCGGCACCATAGATGCATCATGCGTCCCAGCCCTGCCCCGACCGTCCGCGCGAGCGCCGAGCCCGCCTCCTCCCGCGTCTACGCCCACCTCAAGGCGGGCATCCTCGACCGCACGTACCCGGGCGGCTCCCTCGTGACGGAGGGCGAGGTCGCCGAGCGCACCGGCGTCAGCCGCACCCCCGTGCGCGAGGCCCTCCTGCAGCTGCAGGCGGAGCGGCTCGTGCAGCTCTTCCCCAAGCGCGGCGCGCTCGTCCTGGCCGTCAGCGACGTCGAGGCCCGCGACGTCCTCGAGGCGCGCGAGCTCGTCGAGCGGTGGGCGGCCCCGCGGGCGGTCGAGCAGCGCGAGCGGCTCCTGCCCGTGCTGGACGCCCACCTGGCCGCCATGGTCGGGGCTCGCGACGACGGCGACGCACCGGCGCTCGTCGAGGCCGACCGCGCCTTCCACGAGGCCGTCGTCGACGCCGCGGGCAACGCCGTCCTCTCGCGCCTGTACGCCTCGCTGCGCGACCGGCAGCTCTGCATGGGCGTCGCGAGCATGGACATGGGCCCTGCCCGCCGGGACCGGGCCGTCCGCGAGCACACCGGGCTGCGCGACGCGCTGGCCGCGGGCGACGGCGAGGCCTTCGCCCGCCTGTCGGCCGAGCACGTGCGCGGGGCGGGCGACGTGCTGCGGGGGTCGCGATGACGGGAGCGGTCAGCACCCCGGCGCCGCCGCGGCTGCGCCGCACCCGGGCGCGCGCCTACCTCGTGTGGGGCGTCGGCGTCCTCGCCTACGTCGTCGCCGTCTTCAACCGCACCTCGCTCGGGGTCGCGGGACCGACGGCGCTCGAGCGGTTCTCCACCGGCACGGCGGTCCTGTCGGTCTTCGCCGTCGTCCAGCTCGTCGTCTACGCGGCGATGCAGGTGCCGGTCGGGGTGCTCGTCGACCGCTTCGGCACCAAGCGCCTGCTCGTCGCCGGTGCCGTGGCGATGGTGGCGGGCCAGAGCGTGCTGGCGGTCGTCACCGACGTGCCGGGCGCCTTCGTCGGCCGCGTGCTCGTCGGGCTCGGGGACGCCGTCACCTTCATCAGCGTCCTGCGCCTCGTGCCCGCCTGGTTCGCGGCCCGGCAGGTGCCGGTGCTCACCCAGCTGACCGGGCTGCTCGGCCAGCTGGGGCAGGTGCTCTCGGCCATCCCGCTCGCGGCCGTCCTCGCGGGCCCCGGCTGGTCGGTCGCCTTCGGCGGCGCGGCGGCCGTGGGCGCGCTCGTCGCCGTGCTCGTCCTCGCCGTCCTGCGCGACGCGCCGCCCGACGCCGTCGTCGTCCGTCGCCGGCGGTCGGCCTCCGAGGTGCGCGGCGACCTCGCCGGCGCCTGGCGCGAGCCGGGCACGCGCCTGGGCTTCTGGTGCCACTTCACCTCGCAGTTCTCCGGCATGGTCTTCGCCCTGCTGTGGGGCTACCCCTTCCTCACCCAGGGCCTCGACCTGGCGCCGGTGACGGCCGGCTCCCTGCTCACGCTGCTCGTCGCGGGCGGCGTCGCGGCCGGGCCGGTGGTCGGCCGGCTCACCGCGCTGCACCCGCTGCGGCGCTCGTCGCTCGTGCTCGGGATCGTCACGACGACGGCGGTCGCCTGGGCCGTGGTGCTGGCCTGGCCCGGCGGCCCGCCGCTGCTCGTCGTCGCGCTGCTCGTGCTCGTGCTGTCCGTGAACGGCCCCGGGTCGATGGTCGGCTTCGACTTCGCGCGCACGGAGAACCCGCCCGACCGGCTGGGCACAGCGACCGGCGTCGTCAACACCGGCGGCTTCACGGCCTCGCTGCTCACCATCCTCGGGATCGGCGTGGCGCTCGACCTGCTCGCCGGGGCGGCGACGCCGGACCTCGGCGACTTCCGCGCGGCCCTCGCCCTGCAGTACTTCGTCTGGGGCGCGGGCGTCGTCATGGTCCTGCGGACGCGGCGCGTCGCGCGGCGCGAGCTCGCCGCGCGCGGCGTCGACGTGCTGCCGCTGCGGCAGGTGTGGGGCAGCCGCCCGCTCTGGCGGGCCTGAGCCGAGCGGCCCTCAGACGTCGCGCGAGCGCAGCAGCGCGACGGCCGCGCCGCCGAGGACGGCGATCCACGCCGCCATGACGAGCAGGCCGGTCCACGGCCCCAGCGGGTCCCCGGTCGGCGCCACCTGCGTGACGACGGCGCCGGCCTGGCCGGGCAGGAAGGGGACCACGCGGCCGAACGCCTCGACGCCGGTGGCGAAGCCCGCGACCTGCAGGACGCCGGGCAGCACGAGCAGCAGGCCGAGGACGACGGCGACGGCGCCCGCGGCGCTGCGCAGCAGGGCCCCGACGGCCAGGGCCAGCAGCGCCACCCCCGCGAGCCGCAGGCCGGAGCCGAGGACGACCCGCCAGGCGGTCGCCGTGGCCAGCGACGGGGCGGCGTCGCCGTAGAGCGGCAGCGTCACCACCCACGCCAGGAGGACGCCGACGACGCCGACCAGGGCCGCGAGGACGGCGAGGACGACGCCCTTGGCGAGCAGGACGGGCGTGCGCCGCGGGACGGCGGTCATGGTGGCGCGCACCATGCCGGAGGAGTACTCGTTCGTCACGGCCAGGACGCCGAGGACCCCGAGCGTGATCACCGCGACCTCGGTGCCCGCGGTGAGGGCGCCGACGTCGGGCCCGAGGGCACCGGCCAGGGACGCGGGGTCGGCGGCGTAGAGGGCCGCGGGGAGGAGCGGGACGGCCACCACGGCGAGCAGCGTCAGGGCCAGGACCCACCACGTGGACCGCAGCGTGAGGAGCTTGATGCGCTCCGAGCGCACCACGCGCCCGAAGGTGACCGCGCGGCCGCCGCGCGGCTCGGCGGGGCGGGCGGACGTCGCGGCGCTCATGCGCGGGCCTCCTCGTCGGGGCGCCCGGGGCCGGCGGGCCGCGGACCTGAGCCGTGGGGACCGGCGGGCGGGGACGGGCTCGTGGCGTACTCGACGGCGTCGGCCGTCAGGGTCATGAAGGCGTCCTCGAGCGAGGACTGCTGCGGGGTCAGCTCGTGGACGGCGATGCCGGCGCCCGCCGCGAGGTCGCCGACGGCGGCCGCGTCCGGGCCCCGGACGACGAGGGCCCCGTCGTCGCGGCGCTCCAGCCGCGCCCCCGACCGCTCCAGGAGGGAGCCCAGCTCGCCGGCCCGCGGGCTGCGGACGAGGACGCTCGCGCCGCCGACGCCGCCCACGACGTCGCGCACCGGGCCCTGCGCGACGACGCGCCCCCGGCCGATGACGACGAGGTCGTCGGCCGTGATGGCCATCTCGCTCATGAGGTGGGAGGAGATGAAGACGGTGCGGCCCTCGTCGGCCAGGTGCCGCACGGTCTGCCGCACCCAGCGGACGCCCTCCGGGTCGAGGCCGTTGACGGGCTCGTCGAGCACGAGGACGCGCGGGTCGCCCAGCAGGGCCGCGGCGATGCCGAGGCGCTGGCCCATCCCGAGCGAGAAGCCGCCGACCCGGCGGCGCGCGACGGCGGACAGGCCGGTCATCGCGACGACCTCGTCGACGCGGGCGTCGCCGATGCCGTGCGTGGCGGCGAGGGCGCGCAGGTGGCTGCGGGCGCTGCGGCCCGGGTGCACGGCGCGCGCCTCGAGGAGGGCGCCCACCTCCTGCAGCGGGGCGGGGGAGTCGGCGTAGGCGCGGCCGTCCACGGTGACGCGGCCGGACGTCGGGCGGTCGAGCCCGACGACCATCCGCATGGTCGTCGACTTGCCCGCTCCGTTGGGGCCGAGGAAGCCCGTCACACGGCCGGGCTCGACGGTGAAGCTGACGTCGTCCACCGCCGTCCGGCCCCCGTAGCGCTTGGTCAGGTGCTCGGCGACGATCACGCGACGTCCCCCCGGTGTCCCATGGCCGCGACGCTAGGAGCGTCGGTCAGAGCGCTGACGAAGGCGCGCCCCGTCGGCGCGTCGCCGACGCGACCGGCTCAGGAGGCGGCGGTGCCCACGACGCCGAGGAGCCCGGCGCCCGGCGCCACGACGAGGAGCTCGCGGAGCCCCGCCGCTGCCGGGCGGCCCCGGGAGGTGATGCGGCGCTGTCGGTGCGGACGCGCGCACCCGAGCCCGGACCGCGGGAGCGCGGCGGCTCGATGCAGGGGGCCGGACGGGAGCACGACCACCCGGGCGGGCGGGGTCGCACGGCGCGAGCGGCTGCCCGCGGCCTGCGATAGTGGAGGCTCCTGCGGTGCAGCCAGCAGCGTGGAGCGGGCGCCGGACGTCGTCGACGGCTGGAGCCGCCCGCTGCAGGCCGAGCGACCGACGGGAGGGTCCGGCATGGCGCCGTCGCGCACGCGCGAGATCCTCACCCTCATCAGCGACCCCGACGCGGACCCCGGTGCCCTGGCCCAGCGCCTCGTCGAGCTCTGCACCGCGTCCCTCCCCGTGACGGGCGCGGGCCTGGTCGTCATGACGGACGCGGGCCCCGCCGGGACCGTCGCCGTCTCCGACGGCGCGGCGCGGACCCTCGAGGACCTCCAGTTCACCCTGGGGGAAGGGCCGTGCGTCGCGTCCTCGGGCAGCGGGCGGCCCGTCCTCGTCGCCAACCTCGCCGCCGCCGGCCCCGCCCGGTGGCCCGCCTTCACGGAGGGGGCCCTCGCCGCCGGGGTGCGCGCCGTCTTCGCCCTGCCGCTGCGGGTGGGCGGCATCCGCCTCGGGGTGCTCGACCTCTACCGGGCGGAGGTCGGCCTGCTCGGGCCGCTCGAGCTCGCCGAGGCCCTGGCCTTCGCGGACGCCGCCACGACGGTGCTCCTGCACCTGCAGTCCCGCCCGCCGGAGGGCGGCGACCCGCTCGCGCCCTCGACGGTCCCCGTCCTCGACGACCGCGCCGAGGTCCACCAGGCGACCGGCATGGTGTCGGTCCAGGCCGACGTGCCGCTCGCGACGGCGCTGCTGCTGCTGCGCGCCCGGGCCTTCGCGACCGGTCGGCCCGTCGCGGACCTCGCCCGCGACGTGCTCGCGGGCGCCGTCCGCTTCGACGGTGGGGCATGATCGACCGCGGGTGCCCACCGGCACCGGGCGCAGGCCGACCGCACCGCGGTGCCGACGCCGCCGCCCGGCTGAGGAGGACCGACGTGGACGGAGCGCCCCGACGGCTCGCCGAGGTGTTCGTCGAGCTGGCGGACACCCTCGTGGACGACTTCGACGTCGTCGACTTCCTCCAGGTGCTCACCGAGCGCTCGGTGGAGCTGCTGCACGCCGACGCGGCCGGGCTCATGCTCGCCGACCAGCGCGGCGGCCTGCGGCTCATGACGTCGACGACGCCGCGGGCCCGATCGCTGGAGATCTTCGAGGTCCAGTCGCTCGAGGGGCCGTGCCTCGACTGCTTCGCCACCGGGGTGCCCGTCGTCAACGTCGACCTCGCCACCGCGGGCGGCCGGTGGCCGCGCTTCGCCGCCGCCGCGGCCGAGCACGGCTACGGGGCCGCCCACGCGCTGCCCCTGCGGCTGCGCAAGGAGGTTATCGGCGCGATCAACCTCTTCAGCGACGCCGCGGTGCGCCTCGACGACGAGGACCTGGCCGTGGGGCAGTCGATGGCCGACATCGCGACGATCGGCCTGCTGCAGGAGCGCTCGCTGCGGGAGAAGTCGGCCCTGTCTGAGCAGCTCCAGACCGCCCTCAGCAGCCGCGTCCTCGTCGAGCAGGCCAAGGGCGTCCTCGCCGAGCGCGCGGGCGTCGGCGTCGACGAGGCCTTCACGCGCCTGCGCACGCGGGCGCGCCGACGCGGCGAGGCGCTGAGCGACGTCGCCGCCGCCGTCGTCCGCGGCGAGCTGGACGTCGAGGACCTCAGCGACCACTAGCCGCCGTCCCCACGGACGCCTTTGGGCGGGTTCCGGTCGATCGTCCCCTCACCGGCCCGGGTGGTGGCACCATCGGCCCGTCCGCCGGGTGAGTCCCGGCGGTCGTCGCCCCAGACCCCGGCGGCGCGCTCTCGGGCGCCCCCTCGGCCGGAGCGCGCCATGAACCACCCGAAGGTCCCTCCCGTGCACCGCGGAGCGGTCGTCATCAGCGGCGACCTCGACGAGGACTCCGCCGACGACGTGCGTCGGCGGCTGACCGCGGGGCTGCGCGCGTCCCCCGACGACGACGTCGTCGTCGACCTGTCGCGCGTGGCCTTCGTCGACTGCGCGGGCCTGGGCGTCCTGCTCGCGGTGCACGACCGCCTCCGGGTCCGGGACCCGGCGCCCCTCGTGCGCCACCTCCTGGCGGCCACCGGCACCGGCGGTCTCCTGCGCGGCGAGGCCGTGCCGGAGGACCCCCTCTGGTCGGACCCGCTGGTCACGTCCACGGTCGGCGCGGTCGAGCACCTGCGCGCGCGCTGGCCGGGCAGCGCCTGGTGGGTGGTGCGGGGCTCGGGGGACGCGTCGGACGTCGTGGCCGCGGCGGGGTCCCTCCCGCCGCGGCTGGTGCCGCCCTGGCCGGGACCGCCCGCCCCGACGGTGGTCGAGGTCGCCCTGGTCGTCGCCGGCGAGCCCTCGGCCCTGCTCGTGGGCACGGGGGGAGGCGTGGGCGAGGACGACGGCGCCCGGGCGAGCGCGCACCTCATCGGCGGCCT
>NZ_JABEMA010000080.1 GCF_013004605.1 Pseudokineococcus marinus | reverse complement strand
CCCGCCCCCCGGCCGCCGACCCCCCTCGGGGCCACGGGCTCGCCGCGCCCGCCCTCGGCCCCGGCGGGATCCGGTCCGCCGGGGTGGCAGCATCGGCGGATGGACCCCGCGCCCCGACCCCGCCCGGGACCCGACCGAGGACGAGCCCCCCTCGCGGCGGTGCCCCCGCCCGCCCCGCGGACGACTCCGCCGCCCGTGGCGAAGAGCGCTGCGCCGCAGCCCCACCCGCTGCGGAGCAGCACCGAGGACGCGGCCTCCGCCGAGCCCGACGGGCCCCTGGCCGGTCGCACGGACCCGGTGCGCGCCGCCGGCGCCCTCGTGTGGCGGGTCCGCTCGGGGCGCCTGCAGGTCGCGCTCGTGCACCGGCCGGCCTACGACGACTGGTCCTTCCCCAAGGGCAAGCTCGACCCGGGCGAGTCCGCCGTGGGCGCGGCCGTCCGCGAGGTGGCCGAGGAGACCGGGCTGCGCGTGGTGCTCGGGCAGCCGCTGCCCGCGGCGCGGTACGTCCTCGGCGGCAGCGGCGACCGCGTCGTCAAGCACGTGGCGTACTGGGCCGCACCGGCTCCCGCGGGAGGCCTGCCGCGACCGCCGCGGCCCCGGGAGGTCGACCGGACCGAGTGGGTGGACGTCGACGAGGCGCACCGCCGGCTCACCCGCCGGGGCGACCAGGTGCAGCTGCGCGCGCTCGCGGCGCTGCACGAGGACGGCTGCCTCGACACGTGGGCGCTCGTCGTCGTGCGCCACGGGCACGCCCGCCCCACCACCGTGTGGGCCCACGACGAGGCCGACCGCCCCCTCGTGGCCTCCGGCCGGCGCGAGGCGAAGCAGCTCGTGCCGCTGCTCGCCGCCCGCGGTCCGGCGCGCGTCGTCTCGAGCCCGTGGGAGCGGTGCCTGCAGACCGTGCGGCCCTTCGTGGAGGACTCGGGGGTCGGCCTGCGCACCAAGGGCCGGCTCACGGAGTCGGCGCACCGCCGCGACCCCGACAAGGTGGCGCGCTACGTGGGCCACCTCGTCGACAAGGGCCGGCCCGTCGTCGTCTGCACGCACCGCCCCGTCCTCGGCACCCTGCTCGGCGCCCTCGCCGGGCGCGCGGCGGCCGGCAGCGGGGCGGGCGCCGCCATCCCCGCCACGGACCCCTTCCTGGCCCCCGGGGAGGCGCTGGTGGCGCACGTCTCGCGGCGGTCGGGGCGCGTCGTCGCCGTCGAGCGGCACGCCCCGCAGCCGTAGCGCGCGGCCCTTCCCGCTCGGCCCGCCCCGTGGGAGGCTCGGCCACCCCGCGCTTCCGGTCGCGCAGAGTGCCGACGAGCGCGGAGCGTGGCCGATCGGCGGCATCCCGCGGACCCGGCCACGCGCCGTTCACCCCTGGTTCACCGTCGCCCAGGGGTCCTGACACCTGCCCTCCCTACCGTCCGGGACGTCGGCGGGGAGTCCCCCGCCGCCCGACGGCCCACCCGGCCGCCCTTCGACGAGAGGCCCTTCCCTGATGCGCAGCTCCACCACGCGCGCGGCGCGCGCCGCCCTCGCGACCACCTCGGCCGCGGCCCTCGCGCTCACCCTCGCCGCCTGCGGCGCCAGCAACGAGACGGGCAGCGGCTCCGGCGGCGGCTCGACCGGCGGCAGCACCTCCGGCGGCGAGATGGCCGGCGGGGACATGGCGAGCACCATCAACGGCGCGGGCGCGAGCACCCAGCAGGCCGCCTTCCAGGCCTGGTCGGTGAACTTCCAGCAGGAGTCGGGCACGACGGTCAACTACGACCCGGTCGGCTCCGGCTCGGGCCGCGAGCAGTTCCTCTCCGGCGGCGTCGACTTCGCCGGCTCGGACGCCTACATGGACGACGAGGAGCTCGCCCAGGCCGACGAGCGCTGTACCGACGGCGCCATCGACCTGCCGGTGTACGTCTCGCCGATCGCCATCGCCTACAACCTCCCGGGCGTCGAGGACCTCCAGCTGTCGCCCGACGTGCTGGCCGGGATCATGGCGCAGCAGATCACCACCTGGGACGACCCGGCGATCGCCGACCTCAACCCGGACGCCGAGCTGCCGAGCCAGCCGATCACCCCCGTCAACCGCTCGGACGACTCCGGCACCACGGAGAACTTCACCGAGTACCTCGACGCCGCGGCGCCCGACGCCTGGACCTTCGGCGTCGTCGAGACGTGGCCGGTCCCCGGCGGCGAGGCCGCCCAGGGCACCTCGGGCGTCGTCCAGGCCATCTCCAACGGCGAGGGCAGCATCGGCTACGCCGACGCGAGCCAGGTCGAGGCGAGCGGCCTGTCCTCCGCCCTCGTCCAGGTCGGCGAGGAGTACGTCGGCCCGACCCCCGAGGCCGCGGCCGCCATCCTCGACAACTCCACGCGCGTCGAGGGCCGCCCCGAGGGCGACATCGCCATCGACCTGGACCGGACGACGGCGGAGGCGGGCACCTACCCGATCGTCCTCGTCAGCTACCAGATCGCCTGCAAGGGCTACGAGGACCCGGCCGTCGGCGAGGCCGTCGCCGCCTTCATCGAGTACGTCGCCTCCGAGGAGGGCCAGCAGGCCGCGGCCGAGCAGGCCGGCAGCGCCCCGATCTCCGAGACGCTGCGCTCCGACATCATGAGCTCGCTCGAGCTCGTCACCGGCAGCTGAGAGGCACCCCCCAGGTGACCACCACCACTCCCGCCCTCACGGGCAGCCGCCGCCGACCCGGGGACAAGGTCTTCTCCGGGTCGGCGGCGGCGAGCGCCGTCCTCATCCTGGTCATCCTCGCCGGCGTCGGCCTCTTCCTGCTCGCCGAGGCCTACCCCGCGCTCGTCGCTCCCGCGGACGAGATCGAGGGCGGCGAGGGGCTGGTGGTCTACCTCTGGCCCATCCTCTTCGGCACGATCATCACGGCGGTCATCGCGATGCTCCTCGCGGTGCCCGTCGCCGTGGGCATCGCGCTCTTCATCTCGCACTACGCGCCCCGCCGGCTGTCCCAGGCGCTGGGGTACGTCGTCGACCTGCTGGCGGCGATCCCGAGCATCGTCTACGGCTTCTGGGGCTTCCAGGTCTTCGCGCTGGCCCTCGTCCCGCTGTACCAGTGGCTGGCCGAGAACGTCGGCTGGATCCCCCTCTTCGCGGGACCGGCCAGCTCCACGGGACGCACGATCCTCACCGCCTCGCTCGTGCTCGCGGTCATGATCCTGCCGATCATCTCGGCGCTCTCGCGCGAGGTCTTCCTCCAGACCCCCCGCCTGCACGAGGAGGCCGCCCTGGCGCTCGGCGCCACGCGGTGGGAGATGATCAAGTACGCCGTCATCCCCTACGGCCGCTCGGGCGTCATCAGCGCCTCGATGCTCGGCCTCGGCCGGGCCCTCGGCGAGACCATGGCCGTCACGCTGGTCCTCTCGGCGTCGACGAGCGCGATCACCTTCAACCTGATCGGCACGGCGAACCCGCCGACGATCGCCGCGGAGATCGCGCTCAACTTCCCCGAGGCCACAGGCCTGCGGCTGTCGACGCTCATCGCGGCCGGCCTCGTGCTCTTCGTCCTGACGTTCGCGGTGAACTTCGCCGCCCGCGCCCTCGTCACCCGCCAGAAGGGCGGTTCGACCTGATGAGCTCCCCGCACGACACGGGCACCCGGACCGAGGACCGGGCCGGCGACGGGCGCACGAGCCCGGAGGACCCGGACGCCGCGGTCCTGACGCGCCACCAGCCGCCGTCCCTCGCCGCGTCGATGCACGCCTCCCTGCCGCGCTGGGCCGGCGCGGCCGCGGCGGCCCTCGGCGTCCTCGTCGCGGCCGCGCTCGTGGCGGTCACCGACGTCCACGTGGCGCTCGCCGTCGTCGTCGGGGCCGTGGTGGGCGTCGCGGCCTTCGTCGTCGCCTCCCGCGTCGTCGAGGGCGAGCGCGCGGCGACGGACCGCTTCGTCACCGCGCTCGTGACCATCGCCTTCGTCGTGGCGCTGCTCCCGCTCGTGTCGGTGGTGTGGACGACCGTCAGCCGCGGCCTGGCCCGCTTCGACGGCGCCTTCTTCACGCAGTCGATGTACAACGTCATCGGCGAGGGCGGCGGCGCCTACCACGCGATCATGGGCACGCTCATCATCACGGGCGTCGCCACCCTGATCTCCGTGCCGATCGGGACGCTGACGGCGATCTACCTCGTCGAGTACGGGGGCGACAACCGGCTGTCCAAGGTCATCACCTTCCTCGTCGACGTCATGACGGGCATCCCGTCCATCGTCGCGGGGCTCTTCTCCCTGGCGCTCTTCACGCTGCTCTTCGGCCCGGGCCTGCGGATCGGGATCATGGGCTCGGTCGCCCTGTCCGTGCTGATGATCCCCATCGTCGTCCGGGCCGTCGAGGAGATGCTCCGCATCGTCCCGGCGCGCCTGCGGGAGTCCAGCTACGCGCTCGGCGTCCCGAAGTGGCTGACCATCGTCAAGGTCGTCCTGCCCACCGCCGCCTCCGGCATCGCCAGCGGCGTCGTCATCGCCATCGCCCGCGTCATGGGCGAGACGGCCCCGCTGCTCGTCACCGTGGGCCTCACCGCGTCGACGAACTTCAACCCCTTCGAGGGCCGGATGGCCGTGCTCCCCGTCTTCGCGTACTACCAGATCATCACGCCGGGCATCCCGCCGCAGGCCTTCATCGACCGGGCCTGGACGAGCGCGCTCCTGCTCATCCTCTTCGTGATGGTCCTCAACGTCGGCGCACGCGTCCTCGCCAGGGCCCTGGCGCCCAAGACCCGCTGAGAGGCAGCATGAGCATCTTCACGAGGCCCGCCCGCACCGAGCAGCGCGACGCCGTTGGCCGCGACCGGCCCGCCCCCCGATCCGCAGGAGCAGTCATGAGCCGCCAGATCGACGTCTCCGACCTCGACATCTACTACGGCTCCTTCCTCGCGGTCGAGAAGGTCACGATGGAGATCAAGCCGCGGAGCATCACGGCCCTCATCGGCCCCTCCGGCTGCGGCAAGTCGACCTTCCTGCGCTCGCTCAACCGCATGCACGAGGTCATCCCCGGCGCCCGCGTCGAGGGCAAGGTCGTCCTCGACGGCCAGGACCTCTACGGGCCCGGCGTCGACCCGGTGGCCGTCCGCCGCTCGGTCGGCATGGTGTTCCAGAACCCCAACCCGTTCCCGACGATGTCGATCTACGACAACGTCCTCGCGGGCATGCGCCTCAACAACAAGCGCCTCAAGCGCTCGGAGGCCGACGCGGTCGTCGAGCACTCGCTGCGGGGCGCGAACCTCTGGAAGGAGGTCCAGGACCGCCTGGACCGCCCCGGCGCCGGCCTGTCCGGCGGCCAGCAGCAGCGCCTGTGCATCGCCCGCGCCATCGCGGTGCAGCCCCAGGTGCTCCTCATGGACGAGCCCTGCTCCGCGCTCGACCCCATCTCGACCCTCGCGATCGAGGACCTCATGGGGGAGCTGAAGAAGGAGTACACGATCGTCATCGTGACCCACAACATGCAGCAGGCCTCGCGGGTCTCCGACCGCACCGGCTTCTTCAACATCGAGGGCACCGGCAAGCCCGGCAAGCTCGTCGAGATGGACGCCACCGACACGATCTTCTCCAACCCGTCGGTCAAGGCGACCGAGGACTACGTGAGCGGCCGCTTCGGCTGAGCCGACCTCCCGCCCCACCCCGAGCACCCGAGCAGGGCCCGACGCCTCGCGCGTCGGGCCCTGCTCGCGTCCGGGGCCCTCCACGGACCCACGTCCGGGTGCACGTCCGGGTGCTCGTCCGGGTGCACGTCCGGGCGGGGGGCCGTCAGCCGCGGGACAGGAGCAGCAGCGCCTCGTGCGCGAGCCACGCCAGGGCGCCCGCCGCCGGCACGGTGGCCACCCAGGCGGCGGCGACGCGGCCCAGCACGCGCCAGCGCACCCGCCGCGCACCGGGCACCGCCCCCGCGCCCACCACGGCGGAGGTGATGGACAGCGACGTCGACACCGGCGCCCGCAGCACCACGGCGGCGGCGTGGAGCAGCAGCGCCGTCGTCGCCTGGGCGGCGAGCGCGGCCGTCGGCGACAGGGGCACGAGGCGCTCCCCCACCGTCCGGACGATCCGCCGCCCGCCCACGAGCACGCCCGCGGCCAGGGCGAGCGCCACGACGACGACCGTCCAGGCGGGCCGCCCGCCGGGGGCGTCGGCGGGGACGCCGACGCCGGACGCCACGAGGCCGGTGACGACGACGGCGGCCGTCCGCTGGGCGTCGAGGACGCCCGAGCCCACCGCCGTCGCCGCGGCCGCCACGACCTGCGCCGTCCGCAGGCGGCGGTGCGCGCGCGCCGGCATGACCCCGCGCAGCAGCCACAGCAGCGCCAGCACGAGCGCCGCCGCGACGAGCGCGCCCGCCACGACGACGCCGAGGCCGGGCAGGACGACGCCGTCGAGGAGCGCGCCCCAGCGCACGGCGCCGTCCGGCGCGGCGAGCGCGGCGCCCGCCAGCCCGCCGAAGAGCGCCTGGGTCGTCGAGGTCGGCATGCCCCAGCGCCAGGTGAGGAGGTTCCAGGCCACCGCCCCGAGGAGGGTGGCGAGCACGAGGCGCAGGCCGTCGTCGCCCGTCGGCACGACGGCGGCGTCGGGGACGCCGACGACGAGGAACCAGCTGCCGAGCAGCCCGCCCACCAGGACGAAGGAGGCGGCCACGCCGAGCGCCACCCGCGGCGGCAGGGCGCGGGTGGCCACGGACGTGGCGACGACGCCCGCCGCGCTGTGGACGCCGTTCGTCACGGCGAAGGCGAGCGCGGCCGCGACGACGGCGACGAGGAGGACGACCACCGGCTCAGGGGTCCACGAGGGCGATGACCTCGACCACGTGCGCGAGCCGCTCGAACGCGCCGGCGGAGCGCTGGAGCGCGTCGGCCACGTCGCGCAGGCGCAGCGCCCGGCGCAGGTCGCCGTCGTCGAGGAGCTCCGAGCGCAGGCGCAGCAGGAGGGCGCACGCGCGGTTCTCGAGGCGGTTGACCTCGACCCAGTACTCCGCGAGGCGGTCCGCGGCGTCGACGTCCGCCATCGCCCGCCGGGTCAGCTCCGCGAGGCGCACGAGCAGCGGGGCCACGTCGAGGAAGGCCGGCGGCAGGGGCGCCGGGCCCTGGGCGGCGACGAGCTGCCCGGCCAGCGCCATCTCGTCGAGGCAGGTGTCGAGGGCCTGCGCCAGCGCGTGCACGTCACGGCGGGCGAAGGGCGGGGAGAAGGTCGAGGTGAGGCGCCGGGAGACCAGGTGCACCTGGTCGTCGGCGGCCCGCTCGGCCTCCTGGAGCGCCTCGAGGGCCCGGTCGCGCTCCGGGGGCGCCGACGCCAGCACCTCGGCGAGGCGCTCGGCTCCGCGCTGGACGTGCTCGGCGAGGCCGACGAAGAGGGCGGTGAAGTCGGGCTCGCGCGGGAGGAGGCGCAGTCGCACGTGACACCCCTCCCCGGTCCGAGCCGGACGGACGCCCGACGAGCGGGCGTCAGGCTAGGGCACCGGGCGGGGGGCTCCGACGCCCCGCTCACCCGGTCCGGTCACCCGCTCCGGTCGTCGGCCTCCGCCGTCCGCGAGCCACCGCGGCGCACCGACGGGACGCCGAGCGCCGCGTCGATCTCGGCGTCGGTGAGGGAGCCGTCCTTCTCGGAGGCGGCGACGACGACGGCGCCGTAGAGCTCGATCTCGTCGGCCAGGGCCGCGTCGCCCAGGCTGCCGGTCCCCGGGGTCGGGTCGGGGGCGCCCGACCGCGCGGACCGACCCACCGCCGCCCGCACCTGCGCCGGTGCCCGGTGCTGCTCCACGTGCCTCTCCCGCTCTCCCCCGTGCCGCCTCGGTGCCGGGTGCGACGTCGGACGACGTCGCACCCTGGGGCCGGCGGGTCCCCCCGGTCCGCCGGGCGCGCGCCGCCCCGGTGGACCGGGACGTCGAGCGCTGGCGGAACCGTACGCCGCAGCGGCTGGCGCCGTGGCCGTCTCGGCGCACCTCACCCCGCTCGACGCCCACCCGCCTCGACGGCGCCACTACTCACTGCGTACCTGTACGTGGTGTAGACAGTCCCCGTGCCCGTCGCCGACGTCCCCGCCGCCCGGCCGGGCCGTCGGCCGGGCCCCGTCGGGGGCGCGGGCGAGGTGCGCAGGTGCGGCGTCCGCGGGTGCTCGTGCGCCGACCCGCGCCTGCTGGCCTCCGCCCCGAACGCCGTCACGCTCGCCCGCACGGCCCTGTCGCTCGGCCTCGTCGCGGCCGCCGCCGCCGAGCGCTCCTGGCCGCTGCTGCTCGCCGCCTACCTCGCCTACTGGGTGGGCGACGTGGCCGACGGCGCGCTCGCCCGCCACCTGCGGCAGGAGACGCGCCTCGGCGCCGTCCTCGACGTCGTCTGCGACCGCCTGAACTGCACCAGCTGCGCGCTCACCCTGCTGCTCTTCGTGCCCGCCCCCGCGCCCGTGACGGTGTTCCTCGTCCAGTTCGTCCTCGTCGACCTCGTGCTGTCCCTGCTGCCGCTGCGCTGGCCGGTGCTGTCGCCCAACTACTTCGGCCTCGTCGACCCCCTCGTCCACGCCGCCAACTGGCACCCCCTCGCCAAGGCCGCCAACACCGGGCTGCTCGTCGTCCTGCTCGTGGCCGTCCCCGACCACCGCGTCGCCCTCGCCGCCGCCGCCGTCGTCCTCGTGGCCAAGGCGGCCTCCCTCGTCCGCGTCCTGCGCCTGCCCCGCCCCAGCAGCGCCCACGTCGTCCCCGTCGACGTCGACCCCGCCCGCGCCTCCCGTGCCTGACACCGGCGTCCTCGCCCTCGTCGCCACCGGCCTCGCCGTCGGCGCCGTCTCCGCCGTCTCCCCCGTCCTGCCCGTCGAGGCCTACGTCGCCGCCGTCGCCCTCGCCCGACCGACCCCCACCGCCCTGGCCGTCGCCGTCGCAGCCGGCCTCGGCCAGACCCTCGGCAAGACCGCCCTGCTCGCCGCCACCCGCAGCGCCGGGCGCTCGCGATGGACCCGCCGCCTGCGCGAGCACGCCCGCCGACGCGCCACGGCCGCCGGAGCACCCGGTGCACCGAGCGCCGCGACGACGCACCGGGCCCGTCTGCGGGCGCGCGCCGCCCGGCTCAGCCGCGCCGCCCTGCACCACCTCGGCGGCCGCGCCGGCCCCCTCGTCGTCCTGCTCGGCGCCGCCCTCGGCGTCCCACCGCTCCTGCTCGTCACCGTCGTCGCCGGCGCCTCGCCCATGACCTACCGCGCCTTCGTGCCCGCATGCCTCCTCGGGCGCAGCGTCCGCTTCTGCGCCCTGGCCCTCCTACCGGGCCTGACGACCGGTCGGGCGACCGGCTGAGCGGCCGGCGGGCCCGGGGACCCCGGCGCCCGCCTGCTCGGCGAGCGGCGACCACCGCGGCAGGACCACCCGGAAGGCGGTGCGCCCCGGCGCGGAGTCGACGTCGACCGTCCCGCCGTGCTCCGTCACGACGGCGCGGGCGATGGCGAGGCCCAGGCCGGTGCTGCCCGCGGCGCGCGAGCGGGAGGTGTCCGCGCGGGCGAAGCGCTCGAAGACCTCCGGGAGGACGGCGGGGTCGACGCCCGGGCCGTCGTCCTCGACGACGACCTCGACCCCGTCGGGGCGCGCACGCACCCGTGCGGTGACGGTGGTGCCCGGCGGGGTGTGCGTGCGCGCGTTGGCGAGCAGGGCGGCGAGCACCTGCTGCAGCCGGGCGGCGTCGCCGCTGACGGCCAGGGAGCCGGCTGCACCGTCGCGCCCGTCCTCGCCGCGGGTCCCGCCCTCGTCGTCGGCCCCGTCCTCGTCGTCGGCCCCGTCCTCGTCGTCGGCCCCGTCCCCGTCGTCGGGCTCCGGCAGGTCCAGCCGCCAGCGGTGGCCGGGGGAGGTGACGCGCGCGTCGCTCACGGCGTCGACGACGAGCATCGGCAGCTCGACGACCTCGCGCTCGAGGGGGCGACCGGCGTCGAGGCGCGCCAGGAGCAGGAGGTCCTCGACGAGCCCGGACATGCGGGTCGCCTGGCTCTCCACGCGCTCGAGGGCGTGGGCCACCTCGGGGGGCAGGTCGGCCTCGTGGCGGCGGGCCAGCTCGGCGTACCCGCGGACGGAGGCCAGCGGCGTCCGCAGCTCGTGGCTGGCGTCGGCCACGAACTGGCGGACCTGCGTCTCGCTGCGGTGCCGGGCCGAGAGCGCGGCGGCGACGTGCACGAGCAGCCGGTCCAGGGCGGCGCCGACCTGGCCCACCTCGGTGCGCGGGTCGGTGTCGCGCTCCGGCACGCGCACCGCGAGGTCGACCTCGCCGCGGTCCAGCGGCAGGCCGGACACGCGGGTCGCCGTGGCCGCGACGCGCCGCAGCGGCGCCAGCCCGCGGGCGAGGACGGCGCGGCTCGCGAGGACGGCGACCACGATGCCGAGGGCGGCCAGCAGCAGCGCCGCCACGGCGAGCTGGCCGACCACCGTCGTCGTCTCGGCCAGCGGCTGGCCCACGACGACGCCGCCGTCGCCCGCGCTCGCGGCGACCACCCGGTAGTCCCCGCGGCCCGGCACGTCCACGGTGGACGGCTGCGGGCCCGCCCGCCCCAGCGCGGCCGCCTGCTCGTCGGTCCAGACGTCCAGCCGCGGGACGCCGCCGGTGCCCGCGAGGGACGCCGCCCGCACCGCGCCGTCCTCGACCCGGGCGCCGACCGAGCCGACGGGCAGGCCGACGAGCAGGAAGCCGAGCCCCTCCCCCGCACCCTCGACGGCGGGGCCGCCCTGCGACGGCCCACCGGGCGGTCCCCCGGGTCCGCCGGGGCGCGCGCCCAGCACTCCGGCGGACTGCGCGGCCTGGCGGACCACCTGGGCGTCCACCCGGTCGACGAGGACGTGGTGGACGACGAGCAGCGTGAGCCCGCCCGTCGCGACCAGGACGCCGGCGAGGACGGCGCCGACGCCGGCCAGCAGCCGGGCGCGCAGCGAGCGGGTGCGGCGCACCGAGCGGCCCGCCGCCTCAGGCCCCGGCCGGGGCGGGCGGGTCCGCCGCCGCGGGCTTGAGCACGTAGCCCGCGCCGCGCAGGGTGTGGATCATCGGCGCCCGGCCGGCGTCGATCTTGCGCCGCAGGTAGGAGACGTACAGCTCGACCACGTTGGCCTGGCCGCCGAAGTCGTAGCGCCACACGCGGTCGAGGATCTGCGCCTTGGACAGCACCCGGCGCGGGTTGCGCATGAGGTAGCGCAGCAGCTCGAACTCCGTCGCCGTGAGGCGCACCTCGGCGCCGGCGCGGGTGACCTCGTGGCTGTCCTCGTCGAGCACGAGGTCCCCCACGACGAGCACCCCGTCCGAGGCGGAGGCGTGCGCCGCCGTCCGGCGCAGCAGCCCTCGCAGCCGCGCCACCAGCTCCTCGAGGCTGAACGGCTTGGTGACGTAGTCGTCGCCCCCCGCCGTCAGCCCCGCGACGCGGTCCTCGACGGCGTCCTTCGCGGTGAGGAAGAGCACCGGCACGTCGTCACCCGCGTCCGCCCGCAGGCGGCGGAGCACCTCGAGGCCGTCGAGGTCGGGGAGCATGACGTCGAGCACGACGGCGTCGGGGCACCAGCTCCGCGCCTCGCGCAGCGCCTGCGCGCCGTCGGCCGCCGTCCGCACCTGCCACCCCTCGTACTTCAGCGCCATCGCCAGGAGCTCGGTGAGGTTCTGCTCGTCGTCGACGACGAGGACGCGCAGCGGGCTGCCGTCGAGGCGCTGCATCGGCCGGTGGGCGGGGGCGGTGGTCATGGGGCGAGCGTGCTCCTCCGGGCTCGCCCGCAGCCGGGTGCCGCCTGTGAGGCTCCTGTGCGTGCCGCCCGTGCGGACGGGCGCCGAGTCCGACGTCGGGGCTCGAGTCCGACCTCCCGCCGGGGCAGGACGGCACCAGGCCACCGCGACGTCGGACTCGGCGTGCGACGTCGGACTCGGCGTGTCCCCTCGGCCGGGACGCAGGGCTGTGGACCGGTGCGGACCACCCTTCTGCTGGGCCAGCACCTCCAGGACGGAGTGCCGCTGACCCGCCTGGCTGAGCACGCTGGCATCCCGGAGCGCACGCTGCGCCGGTGGGCAACGACCTACCGGGCCGACGGGACCGTCG
>NZ_JABEMA010000008.1 GCF_013004605.1 Pseudokineococcus marinus | reverse complement strand
CGGCTCCTCGGCGGTCGTCGCGGGCTCCTCGTCGGCGGCCGGCGGCGGCGGCGTCCACCCGCCGCGCGCCGCGCCATCGCGCTCCTCGGCCACCGCGTCTCCCTCCCGCCGCGCCACCGGTGCCCCGTGCTCCTGTGCCCCGTGCTCCTGTGCCCCGTGCTCCTGTGCCCCGTGCTCCTGTGCCCCGTGCTCCTGTGCCCCGTGCTCCTGTGCCCCGTGCTCCTGCAGTCCGTGTTCCGGGGCCCCGTGCTCCCGTTCGTCGGGCCCGAGGTGCCCTCGCGGCTGCTCCTGCTCTTGCTCCTCGAGGGCGGCGTCGGCCGGAGTCCCGCCGCGCCCCGGGCGGCCGCGGAACGGCCAGCGCGGGCTCACGCGCCCCTCCGCCCGGGCAGCGGGACGGCCAGCAGCGCCGCGAGCAGCAGCCCGACGCCCGCGACCCACGGCCACGGGCCGCTCGGGGACCACCAGGGTCCCTCGTGCCGGACCGCGAGGGCCCCGCCCTCCGCGGGCAGGGCGAAGGCCTGCGCCCATGGCGCGACGGGGTCCGGGCTCTCGACGGGCACGAGCCCGACGCCGTCCACCGCGGCCGTCCACCCGTCGTCGGCCTGCTCGGCGAGCACGACGACGCGCCCCGCGTCGCCCGCGGGCACGGGCGCCGAGCCGGTCAGCGCCGCGACGTCGACGACCTCCTCGACCCGGCCGTCGCCGTCGAGCACCCGCAGGACCCCGAGGTCGGAGGCCGCGCCAGCTCCCTCGTCGTCGGTGGTGGCGTCGGGGGCGGCCTCGGGGGCGCCGCCGTCGGCGGGGGGCGCGAGGCGCCAGAGCACCGACCCCTCGACCTCGGCGGCGCGCTGGAGGCCGGCGACGGCGTCGACCGCGGAGGCGGTGTCGGTGCCGGCCGCCGTGCTCGCGCCCGAGGGCGGCAGCAGGACGACGAAGCCCGCGCCGAGCGACGCGAGGCGCTCGCGGGCGTCGACGTCCCCGTTCACGAGGGCGGCGGCCGCCTCGGCGACCGGCAGGGCCGCCGCGTCGGCGTCGTCGACCTGCTCGACCGGCACGTCCGCCGCCTCGGCCGCGCTGGCGCGGGCCTCGTCGCGGTCGCGGGACGCGCGACCGGTGGCCGCCGTCGCCTCGCGGACGACGTCCTGGCGCGCCGACACGGGCTCGGTGACGAGCTCGATGACGACCATGGGGGCGTTGTCGCCCTTGCGCGGGCCGATCTTCGTCGTGCGGGTGTAACCGCCGTCGCGCTGGGCCATCTGCGGGGCGATGTCCGTGAACAGCTCGTGCACGACCGTCTTGTCGCGCACCACCGTCATGACGCGCCGGCGCGCGGCGAGGTCGCCGCGCTTGGCGAAGGTGATGAGCCGCTCGGCGAAGGGCCGCAGCCGCTTCGCCTTCGCCTGCGTCGTCGTGATGCTGCGGTGCTCGAACAGCTGGGTGGCCAGGTTGGCCAGGATCAGGCGCTCGTGCGCCGGACCGCCGCCGAGCCGCGGGCCCTTGGTGGGGGTGGGCATGGTGTCTCCTCGGGTGGGCCGTGCGTCAGCCCGGGCACCGCCCGGACGTCAGCACTGGGCGGGTGGTCAGTACTGCTCGTCCTCGGCGAACGACGCGTCGTCGTCGTCGCCCTCGTAGGCCTCGAGGGCCGCGCTCGGGTCGAACCCGGGCGGGCTGTCCTTCAGCTGGAGGCCCATGGTGCCCAGCTTGACCTTGACCTCGTCGATGGACTTCGCGCCGAAGTTGCGGATGTCCAGCAGGTCGGCCTCGCTGCGGGCGACGAGCTCGCCGACCGAGTGGATGCCCTCCCGCTTGAGGCAGTTGTAGCTGCGGACCGTGAGGTCCAGGTCCTCGATGGGCAGCGCGAGGTCGGCGGCCATGGCCGCGTCCGTGGGCGACGGGCCCATGTCGATGCCCTCGGCCTCGACGTTGAGCTCGCGCGCCAGGCCGAAGAGCTCGACGAGCGTCTTGCCGGCCGAGGCCATGGCGTCGGCGGGCACGGTCGAGGGCTTGGTCTCGACGTCCACGACGAGCCGGTCGAAGTCCGTGCGCTGCTCGACGCGCGTGGCCTCGACCTTGTAGGTGACCTTGAGCACCGGGGAGTAGATCGAGTCGACGGGGATCCGGCCGATCTCGGCGTCGCCCGACTTGTTCTGGGCGGCGGAGACGTAGCCGCGGCCGCGCTCGACGGTCAGCTCCATCTCGAGCCGGCCGTTCTCGTTGAGCGTGGCGATGTGCAGCCCGGTGTCCGCGACCTCCACGCCGGCGGGCGGCGCGATGTCGGCGGCCGTGACCTCGCCGGGACCCTGCTTGCGCAGGTACATCGTCACGGGCTCGTCGTGCTCGCTGGAGACGACGAGGCCCTTGACGTTGAGGATGATCTCGGTGACGTCCTCCTTGACCCCGGGGATCGTGGAGAACTCGTGGAGCACGCCGTCGATGCGGATGCTCGTGACCGCCGCGCCGGGGATCGACGAGAGCAGCGTGCGGCGGAGGCTGTTGCCGAGGGTGTAGCCGAAGCCGGGCTCGAGCGGCTCGATGGTGAAGCGCGAGCGGCGCTCGGCGACGCGGTCCTCGGTGAGGGTGGGGCGCTGTGCGATGAGCACGGGCAGGTGTCCTTCCGGGCGCGGGGTCCGCCATATGACCCCAGGGGGGCGCGTGCGGCCGCGGGCGCGCGAGCGCCCGCCGACCTCCCGCGCGGTCGCGGTCGACCGACGCGGGTGCGGGCCGGCCCCCGCCGCTGGCGGGGACCGGCCCTGGTGGTCCTACCGGACCGGGCGCGTCACTTCGAGTAGTACTCGACGATGAGCTGCTCCTGGACCTGGACGTCGATGGCCGCGCGGGCCGGGACGCCGTGGACCAGGGCGCGCATGTGGTCGGCCTGCACCTCGAGCCACGCGGGCGTGGTCTTGCCCTCGAGCTCGGCCTTGGCGACGACGAACGGCGTCATCTCGAGCGACTTCTCGCGCACCTCGACGATGTCGTTGGGCTGCACGCGGGCGCTGGGGATGTCGACCTTCTGGCCGTTGACGCGGATGTGGCCGTGGCGGACCGCCTGGCGGGCGGCGTCGCGCGACTTGGCGAAGCCCGCGCGGTACACGACGTTGTCGAGCCGGAGCTCGAGGATCTCGAGGAGGGTCTCGCCGGTGCGGCCGGAGCGGCCCTGCGCCTCCTCGTAGTAGCTGCGGAACTGCTTCTCGAGGACGCCGTAGATGCGCGCGCACTTCTGCTTCTCGCGCATCTGCAGCAGGTACTCGCTGTCCTTCGTGCGGCCGCGGCCGTGCTCGCCCGGCGGGTAGGGGCGGATCTCGATCGGGCACTTGCCCGAGTCGCACTTCGCGCCCTTCAGGTAGAGCTTCTGCTTCTCGCGACGGCAGCGCTTGCAGTCGGGCCCGGTGTAACGCGCCATGGGGGTCTCTCGTCTCCTTCGTCTCGCTGCGGCCGGGTCAGACGCGCCGGCGCTTGGGCGGGCGGCAGCCGTTGTGGGCCTGCGGCGTCACGTCCTGGATGGTGCCCACCTCGAGGCCCGTGGCCTGCAGCGAGCGGATCGCGGTCTCACGGCCGGAGCCGGGACCCTTGACGAAGACGTCGACCTTGCGCATGCCGTGCTCCTGGGCGCGGCGGGCGGCGGCCTCGGCGGCCATCTGCGCGGCGAAGGGCGTCGACTTGCGCGAGCCCTTGAAGCCGACCTGGCCGGCGGAGGCCCAGGAGATCACCGCACCCGTGGGGTCCGTGATCGAGACGATGGTGTTGTTGAAGGTGCTCTTGATGTGCGCCTGGCCGGCGGAGACGTTCTTCTTCTCCTTGCGGCGCGTGCGGCGCGCGCCACCGGGGGTGCGGGTCTTGGGGGGCATGGGCTGGTTCTCTCCTGGACGTGGGGCGAGCTGACCGGCGGCGGGGCGCTGTGCCCGCGCCGGCCGGCGGCGGTCTGGGAGCCGTTCCCCGCACGTCGCGCCGGGCGCGGCGGTGGCGGGGCGGGTCGGCCCGACGGGCGGGCCGACCGGGACGGCCTACTTGCGGCCGACCTTCTTCTTGCCGGCGACCGTGCGCTTCGGGCCCTTGCGGGTGCGCGCGTTGGTCTTGGTGCGCTGGCCGCGCACCGGCAGGCCCCGGCGGTGCCGCAGCCCCTCGTAGCAGCCGATCTCGACCTTGCGGCGGATGTCGGCGGCCACCTCGCGGCGGAGGTCGCCCTCCACCTGGTAGGCCTGCTCGATGTGGTCGCGGATCTTGACCTGGTCGTCCTCGGTCATGTCCTTGACGCGCAGGTCGGGGCTGATGCCCGTCGCCGTGAGCGTCTCCATGGCGCGGGTGCGCCCGACGCCGAAGATGTACGTGAGCGCGACCTCGAGCCGCTTGTCGCGGGGGAGGTCGACGCCGACGATGCGTGCCATCGCGGTGCTCCTGGTGCTCGGCCGGAGGTGTGGGGCAGCACCGTCCCGCGGGGCCCGGGGGCTCCTCGCGGGTCCCCCGCCTCCGGGCGGGGGGTGACGTCCCGTCCTCGCGGGGAGGAGGGGGTCGGGTGCTGCTCGCCGGTGCGCACCGGGTCGGTGCGCGCCGGGTGCGATCAGCCCTGGCGCTGCTTGTGGCGCAGGTTGTCGCAGATGACCATGACCCGGCCGTTGCGGCGGATCACCTTGCACTTGTCGCAGATCTTCTTGACGCTCGGCTTGACCTTCATCGCTGTCCTCCACCGCCGGGACCGCGCCGGGTCCGTCGGTGCTCGTGGGGCTCGGTGGTCCGGCCCGGTGCCGCCGTCGGGCGACCGGGACGTCCCGCGGGACGGTGCGCCCCTCCGGCCGGCGACAGGCGCGGCGGGTGGGCGGGCGTGCGGTGCTGCTGGTGGTGCCGCCGGATCACTTGTAGCGGTAGACGATGCGGCCGCGGGTCAGGTCGTACGGGCTGAGCTCCACCACCACGCGGTCCTCGGGGAGGATCCGGATGTAGTGCTGGCGCATCTTCCCCGAGATGTGCGCGAGGACCTTGTGGCCGTTGCTCAGCTCCACGCGGAACATGGCGTTCGGCAGCGCCTCCACCACAGCGCCCTCGATCTCGATGACCCCGTCCTTCTTGGCCATTGCCCTCCGCTCGTCGCGGGCGCGCCTGAGCCGCCCGTCGCAGTCGTCACCGGTCGTCGGTGCAGCGCGCGTGACGGGCCCGACCCGCCAGGACGAGAGGTCGTCCGGCGGGACGTCGTCGCCGAACCAGCCGCGGGGCGAGGACGTGGGCGTGCGAGCGCGCTCGTGCACCGACGCAGCAGCGTACGCGAGCGCGGCCCCAGCGCGAAATCGCCAGGAGCGGCCCTCCCCCGCCCTCAGGCCAGGGGGGCCACCGCGACCCCGTGGCGGGCGAGTCCCGCGGCCCCCCCGTCGGGCGCCGTGAGGACCCAGAGGCCGCCCTCGAGGACGGCGACGGTGCTCTCCCAGTGGGCGGCGCGGGCGCCGTCCGCGGTCACGACCGTCCAGTCGTCGGCGAGCACCTCGGTCTCCGCGGTGCCGCGGACCACCATCGGCTCCACGGCCACGCAGAGCCCCGGGCGCACCTTGGCGCCCCGGTCGCGCGAGCGGTGGTTGAGCACCTCCGGCGGCTGGTGCATGGCCGTGCCGATGCCGTGGCCGACGTAGCCCTCGACGATCCCGTAGCGCCCCGCCAGCGAGTCCTCGACGGCGGCGCCCACCGCGCCCAGCCGCTCGGCGCCGGCCAGCGCGGCCAGGCCGGCCCACATGGCGGCCTCGGTGGCCTCGACGAGCGCCAGGTCCTCGGGGTCCACCGCTCCCCCGCCGCCGTCGACGACGGCGCTGAACGCCGCGTCCCCGTGCCAGCCGTCCACGACCGCCCCGCAGTCCACGGACACGAGGTCGCCGTCCCGCAGGACCCGCTCCCCGGGGATGCCGTGGACGACCTCCTCGTTGACGGAGACGCACAGGGACGCCGGGAAGCCCTGGTACCCGAGGAAGGACGGCACGGCCCCGGCGCCGCGGACGACCTCCTCGGCCACGCGGTCGAGCTCGGCGGTCGTCACCCCCGGGACGAGGGCGGCCCGGACGGCCTCGAGGGCGTCCGCGACGACGAGGCCGGCCCGGCGCATGAGGAGCACCTGCTCGGGCGTCTTCCACTCCACGCGCTCGCGCCGCAGGAGCCCCACGCCTCAGCCCCGGCCGAGCGCCGCGAGGACGCGGGCGGTGACCTCGGGCACCGCGCCCATCCCGTCCACGCGACGCAGCAGGCCGCGCCGGTCGTACACGTCGACGAGCGGCGCCGTCTGCGCCTCGTAGACCTCGAGCCGGTGCCGCTGCACGGCCTCGCCGTCGTCCGAGCGGTGCTGCTCCTCCGAGCGCTGCGCGAGGCGCTTGACGACCTCCTCGGTGTCGACCGTCAGCAGGACGACGGCCTCGACGCCCTCGACGCCCGTGCCGCTGAGCATCGCGTCGAGCTCGCGGACCTGCGCGGTCGTCCGGGGGTAGCCGTCGAGGAGGAAGCCGTCAGCGGCGTCGTCGGCCTGCAGCCGCTCGCGCACCATGGCGTTCGTGACCTCGTCGGGCACGTACTCGCCCTCGTCCATGTAGGACTTGGCGGTGCGCCCGAGCTCGGTGCCCTCGCTGACGTTGGCGCGGAAGATGTCGCCGGTCGAGATGGCCGGCACGTCCAGCTCGACGGCGAGGCGGGCGGCCTGGGTGCCCTTGCCCGCGCCGGGCGGGCCCAGGAGGACGAGCCTCATCGGAGGAACCCCTCGTAGTTGCGCTGCTGGAGCTGGCTCTCGATCTGCTTCACCGTCTCCAGCCCGACGCCGACGACGATGAGGATCGACGTGCCACCGAACGGGAAGTTCTGGGTGGCGCCGACCAGCACGAGCGCGATGAGCGGGATGAGGGCGACGAAGCCGAGGTAGATGGCCCCGGGCAGCGTGATGCGGGTGAGGACGTAGTCGAGGTACTCGGCCGTGGGTCGGCCCGCGCGGACGCCAGGGATGAAGCCGCCGACGCGCTTGATGTTGTCGCTGACCTCGTCGGGGTTGAACGTGATCCCGACGTAGAAGTACGTGAAGAAGATGATGAGGGCGATGTAGGCGACGATGTAGACGGCGCTGTCGCCCTGGACGAGGTTGGCGTTCACCCACTGCACCCACCCGGACTGCGGGTCGTTGAACTGCGCGACCAGCGCGGGCAGGTACAGCAGCGACGAGGCGAAGATGACCGGGATGACGCCGGCCATGTTGACCTTGATGGGGATGTAGGTGCTGGTCCCGCCGTACATGCGGCGTCCCACCATGCGCTTGGCGTACTGGACGGGCACGCGCCGCTGGGACTGCTCGACGAAGACGACGAGCGCCACGATGACGAGCCCGACGGCGATGACGACGGCCATGACGCCGAAGCCCTGGCTCTGCCCGATGCTCCACAGCTGCCCCGGGAAGGTGGCGGCGATCGAGGTGAAGATGAGCAGCGACATGCCGTTGCCGACGCCCCGCTCGGTGATGAGCTCGCCCATCCACATGATGAGCCCGGTGCCCGCGGTCATCGTGATGACCATGAGCACGATGGTGACCACGGAGTCGTCGGGGATGATCTCGGCGGTGCAGCCGGGGAACAGCTGCCCGGCGCGCGCGACGGCGATGTACGTGGACGACTGGAGGACGGCCAGGGCGATCGTCAGGTAGCGCGTGTACTGCGTGAGCTTCGCCTGCCCGGACTGCCCCTCCTTCTTCAGCTCCTCGAAGCGGGGGATCACGACCGTGAGCAGCTGCGTGATGATGCTCGCGGTGATGTACGGCATGATCCCGAGCGCGAAGACCGACAGCTGGAGCAGCGCTCCACCGCTGAAGAGGTTGACCAGCCCCAGCAGGTCGTTGGAGGACGCCGACGTCGACAGGCACTGCTGGACGTTGGCGTAGCTGACCCCCGGGACCGGGACGAACGAGCCCAGCCGGAAGATCGCCATGATCCCCGCGGTGAAGAGCAGCTTGCGCCGCAGGTCGGGCGTGCGGAACGCCCGCACGAATGCGCTGAGCACGTGTCCTCCAGATCGCCCGGCTCGGGCGGTCGCCGCGCCGGCGGCCTGCCGGCGGAGCGGTGCGGGTGCGGGCAGGTGGGCGGTCAGGTGGGCGGTCGGGTGGGCCGCCGCCCGTCCTCGGGCGGGGCACCGGGAGCCGACCCTACCCGCGTCGCGGCGCCGTCCGGGGACGGCTCCGGTGCGGCGCCGTCCGGCGCGGGGCGGGGCGGGGAGCACGACGCCCCGCCGCCCGGAGGGGCGGCGGGGCGTCGGGCGGGCTCAGAGCGTGGTGGTGCTGCCGCCCGCGGCGGCGATCTTCTCGACCGCGGAGGCGGAGAAGGCGTGGGCGGTGACCTGCAGCGCGACGTCCGCGCTGCCCTGGCCGAGGACCTTCACCTTCTGGTCCTTGCGGACCGCCCCGGCCGCGACCATCTCGTCGACGCCCACGGCCCCGCCCTGCGGGAAGAGCTCGGAGAGCCGGTCGAGGTTGACGACCTGGTAGGTCGTCCGGAACGGGTTGGTGAACCCGCGGAGCTTCGGCAGCCGCATGTGCAGCGGGGTCTGGCCGCCCTCGAAGGCCGCGGACACCTGGTAGCGGGCCTTGGTGCCCTTGGTGCCGCGCCCGGCGGTCTTGCCCTTGCTGGCCTCACCGCGACCGACGCGGGTGCGCGCCGTCTTCGCGCCCGGGGCCGGGCGCAGGTGGTGGACCTTGAGGGTGCGACCCTGCGGGCCCGTCGTCTCGTCGGCCATGGTCAGTCGACCTCCTCGAACGTCACGAGGTGCGCCACGGTGGTGACCATCCCGCGGATCTCCGGGCGGTCGTCCTTGACGACGACGTCACCGATCCGCTTGAGGCCGAGGCTGCGCATCGTGTCGCGCTGGTTCTGCTTCCCGCCGATGGTCGAGCGGGTCTGGGTCACCTTGAGCCGCGCCATCAGGACGCCGTCCCCGACATGGCCCGGACCAGGGCCGCCGGGGCGACCTCGTCGAGCGTCTTGCCGCGGCGGGCCGCGACGGACTCGGGGCGCTCGAGGCCCTTGAGCGCCGCCACCGTCGCGTGGACGATGTTGATGGCGTTGCTCGAGCCGAGGGACTTCGTCAGCACGTCGTGCACGCCGGCGCACTCGAGGACGGCGCGCACCGGGCCGCCCGCGATGACGCCGGTACCCGGCGACGCCGGGCGCAGGAGCACGACGCCCGCCGCGTCCTCGCCCGTGACGGGGTGCGGGATCGTCCCCTGGGCGCGGGGCACGCGGAAGAAGGCCTTCTTGGCCTCCTCGACGCCCTTGGCGATCGCCGCGGGCACCTCCTTGGCCTTGCCGTAGCCGACGCCGACGGTGCCGTCGCCGTCGCCCACCACGACCAGCGCGGTGAAGCTGAAGCGGCGACCGCCCTTGACGACCTTGGAGACGCGGTTGATCGTCACCACGCGCTCGAGGAACTGGCTGCGGTCCGCGGTGTCGCCCCGGCGGCCGTCACGGCGGTCGCGGCGGTCGTTGCCGCCGGGCCCGCCCGTGCCGGCGCCGGCGCCGCGGCGCTGGGGTCCAGGCATGTCTGGTCTCTTCTCTCTCTCGTCTCTCGCGTCAGTCGCCTGTGCCGAAGCCCGGGGGCCGGCTCAGACGGCGAGCCCGCCCTCGCGGGCGCCGTCGGCCACAGCGGCCACGCGGCCGTGGTAGCGGTTGCCGCCGCGGTCGAAGACCACGGCCTCGATGCCCGCGGCGCGGGCGCGCTCGGCCACCAGCTCGCCCACGCGGCGGGCCTTGGCGGTCTTGTCGCCGTCCAGCGCGCGCAGGTCGGCCTCCATCGTGGAGGCCGAGGCCAGCGTGCGGCCGACGGTGTCGTCGACGACCTGCACGAAGACGTGGCGGGTGGAACGGTTGACCACGAGGCGCGGTCGGGCCGGCGTGCCGGAGACCTTCTTGCGCACCCGCAGGTGGCGACGGCCGCGGGCCGCCGTCGTGCCGGTGCCCCGGACGGCGGTGACGCCCCGGTAGGAGGACCTGCGTGCCATCACTTACCTGCCTTCCCGACCTTGCGCCGGACCTGCTCGCCCGCGTAGCGGACGCCCTTGCCCTTGTACGGGTCGGGCTTGCGCAGCTTGCGGATGTTGGCGGAGACCTCGCCCACGAGCTGCTTGTCGATGCCCTGCACCGAGAAGCGGGTGGGGGCCTCGACCGCGAACGTGATGCCCTCGGGCGCCGGGATGACGACCGGGTGGCTGAAGCCGAGGGCGAACTCCAGGGAGCCGCCTCGGGCCTGCACGCGGTAGCCGGTGCCGACGATCTCGAGCTTCTTCTCGTAGCCCGTGGTGACGCCCGTGACCATGTTCGCGAGCAGCGAGCGGGTCAGGCCGTGCAGCGAGCGGTTGGTGCGCTCGTCGTCCGGGCGGACGACGTGGAGCGCCCCGGACTCGCCGCGCTCGACCGAGATGGGCGCGGCGACCGTGTGCGCGAGCGTGCCGCGCGGGCCCTTGACGACGACCTCCTGGCCGTCGATGGAGACGTCGACCCCGGCGGGGACGTCGATGGGCAGCCTTCCGATGCGGGACATGCTTCCTCCTCCGCCCTTACCAGACGTAGGCGAGGACTTCCCCGCCCACGCCCTGCTTCGTGGCCTGCCGGTCCGTGAGGAGGCCGGAGGACGTGGACAGGATCGCCACGCCGAGGCCGCCGAGGACGCGGGGCAGGTTGGTCGACTTCGCGTACACGCGCAGGCCCGGCTTGCTGACCCGCCGGACGCCGGCGATGGAGCGCTCGCGGTTGGGGCCGAACTTCAGCTCGAGGGTGAGCTTGCGCCCCACCTCGGCGTCCTCCACCGACCAGCCGGCGATGTAGCCCTCCGCCTGGAGGATCTCGGCGATGCGCTGCTTGAGCTTGCTGTAGGGCATGGTCACGTCGTCGTGGTACGCCGAGTTGGCGTTCCGCAGGCGCGTGAGCATGTCCGCGATCGGGTCGGTCATCGTCATCGGGCTCGTCCGCCCTTCCTCACCTCGGTTTCCGCTCCCCGGCGGGCGGGGGCGGACCTGAGGCGTCCGTGCCGGACGCGGTGGTCCGGCGGTGCTTCTGGGACTCGTGCTGACGAGCGGGCCTCGCCCGCTCGTGCCCCCGGCGCTGAGAGCCGGGGGCGGGGGCTCACCAGGAGCTCTTCGTGATGCCCGGGAGCTCGCCCCGGTGGGCCATCTCGCGGAGGCACACGCGGCAGAGGCCGAACTTGCGGTAGACCGAGTGCGGACGGCCGCAGCGCTGGCAGCGCGTGTAGGCGCGGACGCCGAACTTGGGCTTGCGCGCGGCCTTGGTGACCAGGGCGGTCTTCGCCATGTCAGTCCTCCTTGAAGGGGAAGCCGAGCTGGCGCAGCAGCGCCCGGCCCTCGTCGTCGTTGCGTGCCGACGTCACGACCGTGACGTCCATGCCGCGCACGCGGTCGATGCGGTCCTGGTCGATCTCGTGGAACATCGACTGCTCCGTGAGGCCGAACGTGTAGTTGCCGCGCCCGTCGAACTGCTTCGGCGAGAGGCCGCGGAAGTCGCGGATGCGGGGCAGCGCCAGCGACACGAGGCGGTCGAGGAACTCCCACATGCGGTCCCCGCGCAGCGTCGTGTGGCAGCCGATCGGCATGCCCTCGCGCAGCTTGAACTGCGCGATCGACTTGCGGGCCCGCGTCACCTGCGGCTTCTGGCCGGTGATGGTGGTGAGGTCGCGGACGGCGCCGTCGATGAGCTTCGAGTCGCGCGCGGCGTCGCCCACGCCCATGTTCACCACGACCTTGACCAGGCCGGGGATCTGCATGACGTTGGCGTAGCCGAACTGCTCGCGCAGCGCCGGCGCGATCTCGGAGCGGTAGCGCGCCTTGAGCCGCGGCTGCGGCGCGCCGCTGGCCTCGGTCACGGCGGCGGGCGAGGTGGTCGTCTCACTCATGCGATGTCCTTGCCGGAGCGCTTGGCCACGCGGACGCGGGTGGTCACGGTCCGCCCGTCGCGCTCGGTCGTCTCGGTGCGCACGCCGACCCGCGTGGGCCGACCGGTCTCCGGGTCCACGACCTGCACGTTGCTGATGTGGATCGGCGCCTCGACGGTCTCGCGACCGCCCGAGCCGCGCCCGGCCGCCCCGGCCTTGACGTGCTTGGTGATGCGGTTGACGCCCTCGACCAGCACGCGCTGGCGCTCGGGGAACACCGCGATGACGCGACCCTGCTTGCCGCGGTCACCGCCGCGCGCCTGCGTGGCGCCGGTGATGACCTGGACCAGGTCGCCCTTCTTGATCTTCAGCTTCGGCATCTCAGAGCACCTCCGGGGCCAGCGAGACGATCCGCATGAAGCGCTTGTCGCGCAGCTCGCGCCCCACGGGGCCGAAGATGCGGGTGCCGCGCGGGTCGCCGTCCGCCTTGAGGATGACGGCCGCGTTCTCGTCGAAGCGGATGTAGGAGCCGTCCGGACGACGGCGCTCCTTGCGGGTGCGGACGACGACCGCCTTGACGACGTCGCCCCTCTTGACGTTGCCGCCGGGGATGGCGTCCTTGACGGTCGCCACGATGACGTCCCCGATGCCGGCGTACCGGCGGCCGGAGCCGCCGAGGACGCGGATGCAGAGGATCTCCTTGGCACCCGTGTTGTCGGCGACCTTGAGCCGCGACTCCTGCTGGATCACTGTTCGACACTCCTGTCGTCGCGCCGGTTCTCGTCGCGAGCCTGGCGGAACGGACTCTTCCGTGGTGGTGCGGGGGTGCCGGCTCCCCTCCCCCGCGGGAGGGGGCCGGCGGGGCCCGGAGGCCTCAGACGGCCTTCTCGAGCACCTCGACGACGCGCCAGCGCTTGGTGGCCGACAGCGGCCGCGTCTCGGCGATGCGCACGCGGTCGCCGACGCCGCAGGCGTTGGTCTCGTCGTGCGCCTTGACCTTGCTCGTGCGCCGGATGACCTTGCCGTAGAGGGCGTGCTTGACGCGGTCCTCGACGACGACCACGACGGTCTTGTCCATCTTGTCGCTGGCCACGACGCCGATGCGGTTCTTGCGGTACCCGCGCTGCTCGGCGGCGGCGGTGGTGTCCGTGCTCACTGCGTCCTCGCTCACTTCTCGCTCCCCCCGGCGGCCGGGGCGCTGATGATGCCGAGCTCCTGCTCGCGCATCACCGTGTAGATGCGCGCGATGTCGCGGCGCACGGCGCGCAGCCGCGTGTGGTTCTCCAGCTGGCCGGTGGCCGACTGGAAGCGGAGGTTGAAGAGCTCCTCCTTCGCACGACGCAGCTCCTCGACCAGCTGGTCGGCGTCCTTCTCGCGGAGCTTGGCGGGCGCCAGGTCCTCGCTGCCGACGGCCATCAGACCTCACTCCCCTCGCGCGCGACGAAGCGGCACTTCATCGGCAGCTTGTGGATGGCGAGCCGCATGGCCTCGCGGGCCACGGGCTCCGCCACGCCGGAGATCTCGAACATCATCCGGCCCGGCTTGACGTTGGCGACCCACCACTCGGGCGAGCCCTTGCCGGAGCCCATGCGGGTCTCGGCGGGCTTCTTGGTGATGGGGCGGTCCGGGTAGATGTTGATCCAGACCTTCCCGCCACGCTTCATGTAGCGGGTCATGGCGATACGAGCGGACTCGATCTGCCGGTTCGTGACGTACGCCGGCTCGAGGGCCTGGATGCCGTAGTCGCCGAAGGCGATCGTGGTGCCGCCCTTGGCGGCCCCGGTGCGCTTGGGGTGGTGCTGCTTGCGGTGCTTCAGCCTGCGCGGGACGAGCACGTCTCAGCCCTCCGTTCCGGGGTTCGCGACGGCCTGCGGGGCGACGCCGGCCTCGGTGGCCGGGGCCTGCGCCTGCGGGGCGTCACCGGCGGGACGACGACCGCGCGTCGGACGCTCGGCCCGGGGGCCGCGCGGACCGCGGGGCGCGTTCGCCTGCTGCTGCGCGAGCTCGCGGCTCGTCAGGTCGCCCTTGTAGACCCAGACCTTCACGCCGATGCGGCCGAACGTCGTCTTGGCCTCGTAGAAGCCGTAGTCGATGTTGGCGCGGAGCGTGTGCAGCGGGACGCGACCCTCGCGGTAGAACTCCGAGCGGCTCATCTCGGCGCCGCCCAGGCGGCCCGAGCACTGCACGCGGATGCCCTTGGCACCGGCGCGGGAGGCCGTCTGCATGCCCTTGCGCATCGCGCGGCGCCACGCCACGCGGCTCGCGAGCTGCTCGGCGATGCCCTGGGCGACCAGCTGCGCGTCCGTCTCGGGGTTCTTGACCTCGAGGATGTTGAGCTGGACCTGCTTGCCCGTGAGCTTCTCGAGCTCGCCGCGCAGGCGGTCGGCCTCGGCGCCGCGGCGGCCGATGACGATGCCCGGGCGCGCCGTGTGGATGTCGACGCGCACGCGGTCGCGGGTGCGCTCGATGTCGACCTTGGCGATGCCGGCGCGCTCCATGCCCGTGGACATGAGCTTGCGGATCGAGACGTCCTCGCCCACGTAGTCGCGGTAGCGCTGGCCGGACTTCGTCGAGTCGGCGAACCACCGGGAGCGGTGCTCGGTGGTGATGCCCAGCCGGAAGCCGTGCGGGTTGACCTTCTGGCCCACTAGGAGCTCCTCCCCGTCGTCGAGGTCGTCGCGGCGGCGCGCGCCGGCACGGGCGCGACCACCACCGTGATGTGGCTGGTGCGCTTGTTGATGCGCGCCGCGCGGCCCTGGGCCCGCGGGCGGAACCGCTTCATCGTCGGGCCCTCGTCCACGAACGCCGCGGACACAACCATCTCGCGCTCGTCGAAGGCCTCACCGGCCTGGTCGGCCTTCACGCGGGCGTTCGCGATCGCGCTCTGCACGACCTTGCGCACGGGCTCGCTCGCCGCCTGCGGCGCGAACTCGAGCACCGCGAGGGCGTCGCCCGCCCGCTTGCCACGGACGAGGTCGACGACGCGCCGGGCCTTCTGGGGCGTGACGCGCACGTAGCGCGCCTTCGCCATGGCTTCCATCGCTGTCCTGCCTTCTCTTCCTTCGGTCTTCCCGGAGGTCTCGTCGCTGCTGACCCGAGGTCAGCGGCGACGGCCCTTCCGGTCGTCCTTCACGTGGCCGCGGAAGGTCCGCGTGGGGGCGAACTCCCCCAGCTTGTGGCCGACCATCGCCTCGGTGACGAACACCGGGACGTGCTTGCGGCCGTCGTGCACCGCGAAGGTGTGGCCCAGGAAGTCCGGGGTGACGACGGAGCGCCGGGACCAGGTCTTGATGACGTTCTTCGTGCCCTTCTCGTTCTGCACGTCCACCTTCTTCTGGAGGTGGTCGTCGACGAAGGGGCCCTTCTTCAGGCTGCGCGGCATGTCCGGTCTCCTCAGCGCTTCTTGCCGGTGCGGCGCCGGCGGACGATCTGCTTGTCGCTGGGCTTGCCCGGACGACGCGTGCGGCCCTCGGGCTGGCCCCAGGGGCTCACCGGGTGGCGACCGCCGGAGGTCTTGCCCTCACCACCGCCGTGCGGGTGGTCGATCGGGTTCATCGCGACACCGCGGACGGTGGGCCGGCGGCCCTTCCAGCGCATGCGGCCGGCCTTGCCCCAGCTGATGTTCGACTGCTCGGCGTTGCCGACCTCGCCGACCGTGGCGCGGCAGCGCACGTCGACGTTGCGGATCTCGCCCGAGGGCATGCGCAGCTGGGCGTTGCCGCCCTCGCGCGCCACCAGCTGCACCGAGGTGCCGGCCGAGCGGGCGATCTTGGCGCCGCCGCCGGGACGCAGCTCGATGGCGTGGACCACCGTGCCGACCGGGATGTTGCGCAGCGGCAGGTTGTTGCCGGGGCGGATGTCGGCGCCGGGGCCGTTCTCCACGACGTCGCCCTGCTTGAGGCGGGTCGGCGCGATGATGTAGCGCTTCTCGCCGTCCACGTAGTGCAGCAGCGCGATGCGCGCCGTGCGGTTGGGGTCGTACTCGATGTGAGCGACCGTGGCCGGCACGCCGTCCTTGTCGTGGCGCCGGAAGTCGACCACCCGGTAGGCGCGCTTGTGGCCGCCGCCCTGGTGGCGCGTCGTGATGCGCCCGCTGCTGTTGCGCCCGCCCTTCTTGGGCAGGGGGCGCACCAGCGACTTCTCCGGCGTGGACCGCGTGATCTCGACGAAGTCGGCGACGGACGAGCCGCGGCGGCCCGGCGTCGTCGGCTTGTACTTGCGGATTCCCATGCTCTCAGTCCTCTTCTGTGGCGCCGGCTCAGGCCGTGGTGCCGAAGATGTCGATGGAGTCGCCCTCGCGGAGGGTGACGATGGCGCGCTTGGTGTCCTTGCGCCGCCCCGTCCCGCCCCGCGTGCGGCGAGCCTTGCCCTGGCGGTTGAGCGTGTTGACGCCCGTGACCTTCACGCCGAAGACGCGCTCGACCGCGATGCGGATCTCGGTCTTGTTGGCCCGCGGGTCGACGAGGAACGTGTACTTGCCCTCGTCGAGGAGCGAGTAGCTCTTCTCGGAGACCACCGGCGCGAGGAGCACGTCGCGCGGGTCCTTGCCGAAGCGCGCCGAGAGGGTGCCGGCCGAGGCCAGGTCCTTCTCGACGGCGTCGTCGGCCGTCGTCGTGCCTGCCTCGCTCACGCCTCGCCCTCGCTTCCGGCCGTGGCGGCCTCCCGGCCGCCGAGGAACGCCCGCAGGGCCGCCGTCGTGAAGACGACGTCGTCGCTGCAGAGCACGTCGTAGGTGTTCAGCTGGTCGGCCCGCAGCAGGTGCACCTCGGGCGCGTTGCGCAGGCTGAGCCAGGTGTTCTCGTCGGCGCGGTCGACGACGACGAGGAAGCTCGCCCGGCCCTCGAGGCCCGGGAGCGCACGCAGCGCCGCGAGGCCCGCACGGGTGGACGGCGCCTCGGCGAAGGGACCCTCCACGACGTGGACGCGGCCGTAGCGGGCGCGGTCCGAGAGCGCGCCGCGCAGGGCGGCCGCCTTCATCTTCTTGGGCGTCCGCTGGCTGTAGTCGCGCGGCTGCGGGCCGTGGACCGTGCCACCGCCGGCGAACTGGGGCGCGCGGGTCGAGCCCTGGCGGGCGCGACCGGTGCCCTTCTGGCGGAAGGGCTTCTTGCCGCCACCGCGCACGTCACCGCGCGTCTTGGTGGCGTGCGTGCCCTGGCGGGCCGCCGCGAGCTGCGCGACGACGACCTGGTGGATGAGCGGCACGTTGGCGACGACGTCGAAGACGTCGCCCGGCAGCTCGGCGGAGCCGGTGACGGCACCGCTCACGTCGTGCACGTCGACCGTGCGCGTCGTCGGCTGCGCGCCGACCGTGGTGGTCGTGGTCATGGGGCTCAGGCCTCCTTCGCGATCGCCTTGGCCGGCGTGCGCACGAGGACCACGCCGTTCTTCGGGCCGGGGACCGCGCCCTTGATGAGGATGAGGCCCTTCTCGACGTCGACCGAGTGGACCGTGAGGTTCTGCGTCGTCTGGCGCACGTGGCCCATGCGGCCCGCCATGCGCATGCCCTTGAAGACGCGGCCCGGGGTCGCGCACCCGCCGATGGAGCCCGGCTTGCGGTGGTTGCGGTGCGCGCCGTGCGAGGCGCCGACGCCGTGGAAGCCGTGGCGCTTCATGACGCCGGCGGTGCCCTTGCCCTTGGTCGTGCCGACGACGTCGACGACCTGGCCGGCCGAGAAGAGCTCCGCGGAGACCTCCTGGCCGGGGGTGAAGCCCGCGGCGTCGGCCGTGCGGATCTCGACGACGTGGCGACGGGGCGTCACACCGGCCTTGGCGAAGTGGCCCGTGAGCGGCTTGGTCACGCGACGGGGGTCGACGGCGCCGGCGGCGAGCTGGACGGCCGAGTAGCCGTCCTTCTCGGGCGTGCGCACCTGGGTGACGACGTTCGGCGAGGCCTGCACGACGGTCACGGGCACGAGGCGCCCCTCGGCGTCCCAGACCTGGGTCATCCCCAGCTTGGACCCCAGCAGACCGGCGACGACGCGCTGGTCGGGAGTGGTGGTGGTCATGGCGTCAGCAGTCCTCAGAGCTTGATCTCGATGTTCACGTCAGCCGGCAGGTCGAGCCGCATGAGCGAGTCGACCGCCTTCGGCGTGGGGTCGATGATGTCGATGAGCCGCTTGTGCGTGCGCATCTCGAAGTGCTCGCGGCTGTCCTTGTACTTGTGCGGGGAGCGGATCACGCAGAACGTGTTCTTCTCCGTCGGCAGCGGCACCGGGCCCACGACCGTCGCACCAGCGCGGGTCACCGTGTCGACGATCTTGCGCGCCGAGCTGTCGATGACCTCGTGGTCGTAGGACTTGAGCCGGATGCGGATCTTCTGTCCCGCCATGGCGTCGCGATCTCTCTCTCCGTCGTACCGCTGAGGTCCTGCGGGCCGCCCCGCGGGGGCGCGGCCCGCCGTGCTCGCCCCGGGCCGCCGACCCCCGAGGTCGGGAGTGTCGCGCTGGCCTCGTGCGAGCGGGCTCCCCTCCCCCACCACCCCGGGGGGCGGCGCGGGCGGGACCCGGCGAGTGCGTGTCGTGCCGTCGTGCGTGGTGCTGTCCGGGGCGTCCCCGGCGCCGCTCCTGCGGCAGCCGACCAGCCCGGCGGACCGGGCGGCGGCGCGCGGGCGTGCGCCTGCGCGGATCAACTGGTGCAGTCTGCCAGAGGGTGCCGCTGGTTGGCCAATCGCCCCCGGACGTCGCCGTCCGCTCCCCCGCCCGGCCCCGGCGCACCGGGAGCCCCGACGGACCAGGGGTCCGGACGCAGCAGGAGCCCGGACGGCGGGCGTCCGGGCTCCTGCTGCCGGCCGCGGCCCGACCCGGAGGTCGAGCCGCGGCGCGGTCCGCCCCGAGGGGCGGGGTGTCACTGGGTGATGCTGGTCACCTGGCCGGCGCCGACGGTGCGGCCGCCCTCGCGGATGGTGAAGCGCAGGCCCTGCTCCATGGCCACCGGCTGGATGAGGTTGACCTTCATGTCGGTGTTGTCGCCCGGCATGACCATCTCGGTGCCCTCGGGCAGCTCGATGACGCCCGTCACGTCCGTCGTGCGGAAGTAGAACTGCGGGCGGTAGTTCGAGTAGAAGGGGTTGTGCCGGCCGCCCTCGTCCTTGGAGAGGATGTAGACCGACGCCTCGAACTGGGTGTGCGGCACGATCGAGCCCGGCTTGCAGATGACCTGCCCGCGCTCGACGTCCTCGCGCTTGATGCCGCGCAGCAGGAGGCCGACGTTCTCGCCCGCGCGCGCCTCGTCGAGGAGCTTGCGGAACATCTCGACGCCCGTGACGGTCGTCTTGGTCTTGGTCTCCTTGATGCCGACGATCTCGACGTCCTCGTTCACGTTGAGCTTGCCGCGCTCGACGCGACCGGTGACGACGGTGCCGCGACCGGTGATGGTGAAGACGTCCTCGACCGGCATGAGGAACGGCTGGTCGATGTCGCGCTCGGGCTCGGGGATCGCCGTGTCGACGGCGTTCATGAGCTCCATGAGCTTGTCGCTCCACTCGGCGTCGCCCTCGAGCGCCTTCAGCGCCGAGACGCGGACGACGGGGACGTCGTCGCCGGGGAACTCGTAGGAGGTCAGCAGCTCGCGGACCTCCATCTCGACGAGCTCGAGGATCTCCTCGTCCTCCACCATGTCGGCCTTGTTCAGGGCGACGACGATGTAGGGGACGTTGACCTGGCGGGCGAGGAGCACGTGCTCGCGGGTCTGGGGCATCGGGCCGTCGGTGGCGGCGACGACGAGGATCGCGCCGTCCATCTGCGCCGCGCCGGTGATCATGTTCTTGATGTAGTCGGCGTGACCGGGGCAGTCGACGTGGGCGTAGTGGCGCGCCTCCGTCTGGTACTCGACGTGCGCGATGGAGATCGTGATGCCGCGGGCCTTCTCCTCGGGCGCCTTGTCGATCATGTCGAAGGCGGACGCCTGGTTGAGGTCCGGGTACTTGTCGTGCAGCACCTTGGTGATCGCCGCGGTCAGCGTCGTCTTGCCGTGGTCGATGTGACCGATGGTGCCGATGTTGACGTGCGGCTTGGTGCGCTCGAACTTGGCCTTCGCCACTGGGTCCTCCTGGGATGTCTCTGGCGTGGTCTTCGGTGGTGCTGGCTGCCGCCCCGCGGCGGGGGCGCCGGTGCCGGCCGGGCCGGCGGTGCGTCCGTCAGGACGCGGAGGGCGACCGGGTGGTCACTCCCCGCGGACCTTCTTGACGATCTCCTCGGCCACGGCGCGCGGGACCTCGGCGTAGCTGTCGAACGACATGGAGTACACCGCACGGCCCTGCGTCTTGCTCCGCAGGTCCCCGACGTACCCGAACATCTCCGACAGCGGCACCTGGGCGCGGACGACCTTGGCACCGCTCGCGTCCTCCATGGCCTGGATGAGGCCGCGGCGGGAGTTGATGTCGCCGATGACGTCGCCCATGTACTCCTCGGGCGTGCGCACCTCGACGGCCATGACCGGCTCGAGGAGGACCGGGTCCGCGCGGCGGACGGCCTCCTTGAGGACCTGCGAGCCGGCGATCTTGAACGCCATCTCCGAGGAGTCGACGTCGTGGTAGGCGCCGTCCAGCAGCGTCGCCTTGATGCCGACCATCGGGTAGCCCGCGACGACGCCGAGCGCCATCGCGTCCTGGATGCCGGCGTCGACGCTGGGGATGTACTCGCGGGGCACGCGGCCACCGGTCACCTTGTTGGAGAACTCGTACATCGGCGCGTCGGCCTCGGTGGTGTCGAGGGGCTCGATCGACACCTGCACCTTGGCGAACTGCCCGGACCCGCCGGTCTGCTTCTTGTGCGTGTAGTCGACCTTCTCGACCGACCGACGGATGGTCTCGCGGTAGGCCACCTGCGGCTTGCCGACGTTCGCCTCGACGCGGAACTCGCGGCGCATGCGGTCCACGAGGATGTCGAGGTGGAGCTCGCCCATCCCGCGGATGATCGTCTGGCCGGTCTCCTCGTCGAGCTGGACCTGGAAGGTCGGGTCCTCCTCGGCGAGCTTCTGGATGGCCGTGCTGAGCTTCTCCTGGTCGCCCTTGGTCTTGGGCTCGATGGCCACGGAGATGACCGGCTCGGGGAAGGTCATCGACTCCAGGACGACCTGGTCCTGCGGGTCGCAGAGGGTGTCGCCGGTGGTCGTGTCCTTGAGGCCGATCATCGCGTAGATGTGGCCGGCGCGGGCCTCGTCGACCGGGTTCTCCTTGTTGGAGTGCATCTGGAAGAGCTTCCCGATGCGCTCCTTCTTGCCCTTGGTCGAGTTGGCGACCGGCGAGCCCGCCGCGACCCGGCCCGAGTAGACCCGGACGTAGGTGAGCTTGCCGAAGAAGGGGTGCGAGGCGACCTTGAAGGCCAGCGCCGAGAAGGGCTCGGTGACGTCCGCGTGGCGGACGATCTCCTTGTCCTCGTCGCGCACGTCGTGGCCGCGGACCGACTCCACGTCGAGCGGGGTCGGCAGGTAGTCGAGCACCGCGTCGAGCATGGGCTGGACGCCCTTGTTCTTGAACGCCGAGCCGCACAGGACGGGGTACTGCTCGCTCGCGACCGTGACCTTGCGCACCGCGGCCTTGATCTCCTCCGGGGAGATCTCCTCGCCGCCGAGGTACTTCTCCATCAGCGACTCGTCGGTGTCGGCGATCGCCTCGAGGAGCTTGTCGCGGTACTCCGCGGCCGTCTCGGCGAGGTCGGCGGGGATCTCCTCGACCTCGTAGGCCTCGCCCTTGCCCGTCTCGCCGCGCCAGGTCAGCGCGCGCATGTAGACCAGGTCGACGACGCCCACGAAGTCGTTCTCCGCGCCGATCGGGATCTGCAGCACGAGCGGCGTGGCGCCCAGCCGGTCCTGGATGGTGCGGACGGTGAAGAAGAAGTCCGCGCCGAGCTTGTCCATCTTGTTGACGAAGCAGATGCGCGGGACGTCGTACTTGTCGGCCTGGCGCCACACCGTCTCGGACTGGGGCTCGACGCCCTCCTTGCCGTCGAACACCGCGACGGCGCCGTCGAGCACGCGCAGGGACCGCTCCACCTCGACGGTGAAGTCGACGTGCCCCGGCGTGTCGATGATGTTGATCTGGGTGCCCTCCCAGAAGCAGGTGGTCGCCGCGGAGGTGATGGTGATCCCCCGCTCCTGCTCCTGCTCCATCCAGTCCATGGTGGCCGCGCCGTCGTGGACCTCACCGATCTTGTAGTTGATCCCGGTGTAGAACAGGATCCGCTCGGTGGTGGTGGTCTTCCCGGCGTCGATGTGCGCCATGATCCCGATGTTGCGGACCTTCGTGAGGTCCGTCAGGACGTCCTGTGCCACGGCTCTAGCAGCCTCTTCCCTGGGCTCGTCGGTGGCCCCGTCGTGCACTGGCGTGCAGGGCCGGCGTGCGCGGTGCGCGCCGCGCGGGCGAGGAGCTCGCCCGCGCGGTCGGCGTCACCAGCGGTAGTGCGCGAAGGCCTTGTTGGACTCGGCCATCTTGTGCGTGTCCTCACGACGCTTCACCGCGGCGCCGAGGCCGTTGCTCGCGTCGAGGATCTCGTTCATGAGGCGCTCGGTCATCGTCTTCTCGCGACGCGCCTTGGAGTAGCCCACGAGCCAGCGCAGGGCCAGCGTCGTGGAGCGGCCCGCGCGGACCTCGACCGGCACCTGGTAGGTCGCGCCGCCGACGCGGCGGCTGCGGACCTCGAGAGCCGGCTTGACGTTGTCGAGCGCGCGCTTGAGCGCGATGACCGGGTCGTTGCCGGTCTTCGTCCGGGCGCCCTCGAGCGCGCCGTAGACGATGCGCTCGGCGGTGGACTTCTTGCCGTCGACGAGCACCTTGTTCACCAGCTGGGTGACCAGCGGCGAGCCGTAGACGGGGTCGACGACGAGCGGCCTCTTCGGGGCCGGTCCCTTGCGCGGCATCAGCGCTTCTCCTTCTTCGCTCCGTAGCGGCTCCGCGCCTGCTTGCGGTTCTTCACGCCCTGCGTGTCGAGCGAGCCGCGGACGATCTTGTAGCGGACGCCGGGCAGGTCCTTCACGCGGCCGCCGCGCACGAGCACGATCGAGTGCTCCTGCAGGTTGTGGCCCACGCCGGGGATGTACGCCGTGACCTCGATGCCGCTGGAGAGCCGCACGCGCGCGACCTTGCGCAGCGCCGAGTTCGGCTTCTTGGGCGTCGTGGTGTACACGCGGGTGCACACGCCGCGGCGCTGGGGGCTCCCCTTGAGGGCCGGGGTCTTCTGCTTCCCGACCTTGTCCTGCCGGCCCTTGCGGACCAGCTGCTGGATCGTGGGCACCGGTGCTCCTGAACTCTCATCGTCTGTGCGGGCCGCCGCCCTCGGCAGGCGGCTCTCGTGCGGGTGCCGCGCTCACGCGCGGCCCCGTGCTGCGGAGAGGGCCTCAGCCCACCCCCGCGCTCGGGCGTGTCTGCCAGCGTGGTGCCTGGCGGTGCGGGACCGGTCAACCGGCCCGGCGCCCGTGGCGCCGGCCCGGAAGGCCGCCGCCGTGCGCCACCGGTCGCGGGGCGCGCGCGAGCACCCGGGTCACCGGACGTCCTCACGAGGATAGGCGCACGCCCCGGCACCGTCAAAGACGGCCGCCGGCGACCGGGCCGGTCGGGCCCGGGTGCGGGGCCGCGCCGCCGCCGACGACGGCGGCGCGGCCCCGGGAGGGCCTCAGCGGTAGTCGCCGCCGAGGTCGTACTCCTCGAGCGGCACGGCCTGGCCCGAGCCGAGCCCGAAGTGGTCGTAGTCGACCTCCTCGTAGCCCGGCATCGAGTACATCGCCGCCTTCGCCTCCTCCGTGGGCTCGACGACCACGTCGCGGTAGCGCGACAGGCCCGTGCCGGCCGGGATCAGCTTGCCCAGGATGACGTTCTCCTTGAGGCCCAGCAGCGGGTCGCTGCGACCCGCGAGGGCGGCCTCGGTGAGCACCTTGGTCGTCTCCTGGAAGGACGCCGCCGACAGCCACGAGTCGGTCGCCAGCGACGCCTTGGTGATGCCCATGAGCTCCGGGCGCCCGGCCGCCGGGCTGCCGCCCTCGGCCACGACCCGGCGGTTCTCCTCCTCGAAGCGGGCCCGCTCGGCGAGCTCGCCCGGGAGGAGCCCCGCGTCACCGGCGTCGATGATCGTCACCCGGCGCAGCATCTGCCGGACGATGACCTCGATGTGCTTGTCGTGGATGCCCACGCCCTGGCTGCGGTAGACCTCCTGGACCTCGTCCACGAGGTGCTGCTGCACCTTGCGCGGGCCGAGGATGCGGAGCACCTGCTTGGGGTCGACGGCGCCCTGGACGAGCTGGTCGCCCACCTCGACGTGCTGCCCGTCGCCCACGAGCAGGCGCGAGCGCTTGGTGAGCGGGTAGGCGATCTCCTCGCCCCCGTCGTCCGGGGTGACGACGAGGCGGCGCGCGCGCTCCGTCTCGTCGATGGTCACCCGGCCGGCGACCTCGCTGATCGGGGCCACGCCCTTAGGGGTGCGGGCCTCGAAGAGCTCCTGGACTCGCGGCAGGCCGTGGGTGATGTCGTCACCCGCGACGCCGCCCGTGTGGAAGGTGCGCATCGTCAGCTGGGTGCCCGGCTCGCCGATGGACTGGGCGGCGATGATGCCGACCGCCTCGCCGATGTCGACGAGCTTGCCGGTGGCCAGCGAGCGGCCGTAGCAGCGGGCGCAGGTGCCGACGCGGGACTCGCAGGTGAGCACCGAGCGGACCTTGATCTCCCGCACCCCCTGCGCGACGAGGGCGTCGATGAGCACGTCGCCCACGTCGCTGCCCGCCGGGGCGAGCACCTCGCCGCTCTCGGAGGTCACGTCGGAGGCCAGCGTGCGCGAGTACACGCTCGTCTCGACGTGCTCCCCGCGGCGCAGGCCGCTCCCGTCGGCGGCGTCGTCCGCGATGGGCAGGACGAGACCGCGGCGGGTCCCGCAGTCCTCCTCGCGGACGATGACGTCCTGGGAGACGTCGACGAGGCGGCGGGTGAGGTAGCCCGAGTCCGCCGTCCGCAGCGCGGTGTCGGCGAGCCCCTTGCGGGCGCCGTGGCTGGAGATGAAGTACTCCAGGACGGAGAAGCCCTCGCGGAAGTTCGACTTCACCGGGCGCGGGATGATCTCGCCCTTCGGGTTGGCCACGAGGCCGCGCATGCCGGCGATCTGGCGGACCTGCATCCAGTTGCCTCGCGCCCCCGAGGTGACCATCCGGTACACCGAGTTGCGCGTGGCGTTGGCGTCGAGGTTGTCCTGCATGTCCTTGGCGACGACGTTGGTCGCCTCGGTCCAGATCTCGATGAGCTCCTGGCGGCGCTCGTCGTCGGTGATGAGGCCCATCTCGTACTGCTGCTGGACCTTCTCCGCCTTGGCCTCGTAGCGCTCGAGGATCTCCTGCTTGTTCGGCGGCGTGAGCACGTCGGCGATGGAGATCGTCGTCCCGGAGCGGGTGGCCCAGTGGAAGCCGGTCTCCTTGAGCGCGTCGAGCGTCGCGGCGACCTGGCCCTTGTCGTAGCGCTCGGCGAGGTCGTTGACGATCGTCGACAGGCGCTTCTTGTCCACGCCCTCGTTGACGAAGGCGTAGTCCACCGGGAGCGTCTCGTTGAACAGCGCCCGGCCGAGGGTGGTCTCGAGCACGAGCGGCTGCCCGGGCTCCCAGCCCTCCGGCAGCGCCGCCCCCGCCGGGGGCACGACGCCGTCGAGGCGCAGCTTGACGGGCGACCCGACCTCGAGCTCGCGGGCGTCGTGCGCCATGAGCGCCTCCGCGACCGACCCGAAGGAGCGACCCTCCCCCGCGCCGCCCTCGCGCAGGGCGGTGAGGTGGAACAGCCCGATGATCATGTCCTGGCTGGGCATGGTCACGGGGCGGCCGTCGGCCGGCTTGAGGATGTTGTTGCTGCTCAGCATGAGGATGCGGGCCTCGGCCTGCGCCTCGGTGGACAGCGGCAGGTGGACGGCCATCTGGTCGCCGTCGAAGTCGGCGTTGAACGCCGTGCAGACGAGCGGGTGGATCTGGATGGCCTTGCCCTCGACCAGCTGCGGCTCGAAGGCCTGGATGCCGAGGCGGTGCAGCGTGGGCGCGCGGTTGAGGAGCACCGGGTGCTCGGTGATGACCTCCTCGAGGACGTCCCACACGTGGCCGTAGCGGGCGCCGGAGCCGCCGGCGCGCTCCACCATGCGCTTGGCCGACTTGATGTTCTGCGCGTGGTTGAGGTCCACGAGCCGCTTCATGACGAAGGGCTTGAAGAGCTCGAGCGCCATCTGCTTCGGCAGGCCGCACTGGTGCAGCTTGAGCTGGGGGCCGACGACGATGACCGAGCGGCCGGAGTAGTCGACGCGCTTGCCGAGCAGGTTCTGGCGGAAGCGCCCCTGCTTGCCCTTGAGCAGGTCGGAGAGCGACTTCAGCGGCCGGTTGCCCGGGCCGGTGACCGGGCGACCCCGGCGGCCGTTGTCGAACAGCGAGTCCACGGCCTCCTGGAGCATCCGCTTCTCGTTGTTGACGATGATCTCGGGCGCGCCGAGGTCGAGGAGCCGCTTGAGGCGGTTGTTCCGGTTGATGACGCGCCGGTACAGGTCGTTGAGGTCGCTCGTCGCGAAGCGGCCGCCGTCGAGCTGCACCATCGGGCGCAGGTCCGGCGGGATGACCGGGACGCAGTCGAGCACCATGCCCATCGGCGAGTTGCTCGTCGTGAGGAAGTTCGAGACGACCTTGAGCCGCTTGAGGGCGCGGGTCTTCTTCTGGCCCTTGCCCGTGCGGATGATCTCCCGCAGGGACTCGGCCTCGGCCTCGAGGTCGAAGGACTCCAGGCGCTTCTGGATCGCGTTCGCGCCCATGCTGCCCTCGAAGTACAGGCCGTACCGGTCGCGCAGCTCGCGGTAGAGCACCTCGTCGCCCTCGAGGTCGGAGACCTTGAGCTTGGAGAAGCGGTCCCAGACCTGCGTGAGGCGGTCGATCTCGGCGTCCGCCCGGCGGCGGATCTGGTTCATCTCGCGCTCGGCGCTCTCGCGGACCTTGCGACGGGCGTCGGACTTGGCGCCCTCGGCCTCGAGCTCGGCGATGTCGGACTCCAGGCGCTTGGCCCGGGCCTCGACGTCGGCGTCACGCCGGTCGGCGACCTGCTTCTTCTCGACCTCGATGCCGGCCTGCAGCGAGGGCAGGTCGCGGTGCCGGGACTCCTCGTCCACCCACGTGATCATGTAGGCGGCGAAGTAGATGACCTTCTCGAGGTCCTTGGGGGCCAGGTCCAGCAGGTAGCCGAGCCGGCTCGGGACGCCCTTGAAGTACCAGATGTGGGTGACGGGGGCGGCCAGCTCGATGTGGCCCATCCGCTCGCGGCGCACCTTGGCGCGCGTCACCTCGACGCCGCAGCGCTCGCAGATGATGCCCTTGAAGCGCACGCGCTTGTACTTGCCGCAGTAGCACTCCCAGTCCCGCGTGGGACCGAAGATCTTCTCGCAGAAGAGACCGTCCTTCTCCGGCTTCAGCGTCCGGTAGTTGATGGTCTCGGGCTTCTTGACCTCGCCGAAGCTCCAGTCGCGGATGCTGTCCGCGGTGGCCAGGCCGATGCGCAGGTCGTCGAAGAGGTTGCCGTCGAGCAAGGGGTGTCCTTCTCTCGCGTGAAGGGTGGTGGATCAGGGGACGCCGCTCCCCCGGCGGCCCGATCCCGCCGGGGCGGGGACGGGGCCGCGGGGACGGCGCACGGGGTGCCCGGCGCGCGCCCGCGGGCGCGCGCCGGGCACCGGCTCAGACCTCCTCGACGCTGCTCGGCTCGCGCCGGGACAGGTCGATGCCGAGCTCCTCGGCGGCGCGGAACACGTCGTCGTCCGAGTCGCGCATCTCGATCATCGTGCCGTCGGCCGAGAGCACCTCGACGTTCAGGCAGAGCGACTGCATCTCCTTGATGAGCACCTTGAAGGACTCGGGGATGCCGGGCTCGGGGATGTTCTCCCCCTTGACGATGGCCTCGTAGACCTTCACGCGGCCCAGGACGTCGTCGGACTTGATCGTCAGCAGCTCCTGGAGCGCGTAGGCGGCGCCGTAGGCCTCGAGGGCCCACACCTCCATCTCGCCGAACCGCTGGCCGCCGAACTGGGCCTTACCGCCCAGGGGCTGCTGCGTGATCATCGAGTAGGGGCCCGTGGAGCGGGCGTGGATCTTGTCGTCGACGAGGTGGTGGAGCTTGAGGATGTACTGGTAGCCCACCGACACCGGCTCGGGGAACGGCTCGCCGGAGCGGCCGTCGAAGAGCCGGGCCTTGCCCGTGCCGTCGACGAGGCGGACCCCGTCGCGGTTCGGCGTCGTCGAGCCGAGCAGCCCGGTGATCTCGTCCTCCGAGGCGCCGTCGAAGACCGGCGACGCGACGTTGGTGCGGGGCTCGGCGCTCCAGGCCGCCTCGGGCAGCGAGGCCGCCCAGTCCGGCGTGCCCTCGACCTGCCAGCCGCGGGAGGCGATCCACCCGAGGTGCAGCTCGAGCACCTGGCCGACGTTCATGCGGCCCGGCACGCCGAGCGGGTTGAGCACGATGTCGACCGGGGTGCCGTCCTCGAGGAACGGCATGTCCTCGACGGGGAGGATCTTCGAGATGACGCCCTTGTTGCCGTGGCGGCCGGCCAGCTTGTCGCCGTCCGTGATCTTGCGGCGCTGGGCCGTGTAGACGCGGACGAGCTGGTTGACGCCCGGGGGCAGCTCGTCGCCCTCGTCGCGGTCGAAGACCTTGACGCCGATGACGGTGCCGGTCTCGCCGTGGGGCACCTTGAGCGAGGTGTCGCGCACCTCGCGCGCCTTCTCGCCGAAGATCGCGCGCAGCAGCCGCTCCTCGGGGGTCAGCTCGGTCTCGCCCTTGGGCGTGACCTTGCCGACGAGGACGTCGCCGGGGACGACCTCGGCGCCGATGCGGATGATGCCCCGCTCGTCGAGGTCGGCGAGGACCTCCTCGGAGACGTTGGGGATGTCGCGCGTGATCTCCTCGGCGCCCAGCTTGGTGTCGCGGGCGTCGACCTCGTGCTCCTCGATGTGGATCGAGGACAGGACGTCGTCCTGCACGATCCGCTGCGAGAGGATGATCGCGTCCTCGAAGTTGTGGCCCTCCCAGGACATGAAGGCCACGAGCAGGTTCTTGCCGAGCGCCAGCTCGCCGTTGTCCGTCGACGGGCCGTCGGCGAGGACGTCGCCGACCTCGACGTGCACGCCCTCGTCGACGACGACGCGCTGGTTGTACGACGTGCCCTGGTTGGAGCGCGTGAACTTCGCCAGCCGGTACGTCGACGAGCTGCCGTCGTCGTTGCTGACGACCACCGCGTCGGCGGAGACCTCGGTGACCGCGCCCGCCTTCGTCGCGACGATGACGTCGCCGGCGTCGACCGCCGCGTGGCGCTCCATGCCGGTGCCCACGAGCGGGGCCTCGGCCTTGACGAGCGGCACGGCCTGGCGCTGCATGTTCGAGCCCATGAGCGCGCGGTTGACGTCGTCGTGCTCGAGGAACGGGATCATCGCCGTCGCGACGGACACCATCTGCCGCGGCGAGACGTCCATGTAGTCGACCTCGTCGGCCGGCACGAACTCCGCCTCGCCGCCCTTGCTGCGCACGAGGACGCGGGCCTCGGCGAAGCGGTGGTCGTCGGTCAGCGGCGCGTTCGCCTGGGCGATGACGACGTCGTCCTCGTCGTCCGCCGTGAGGTACACGACCTCGTCGGACACCACGCCGTCCGTGATGGTGCGGTACGGGGTCTCGACGAACCCGAAGGCGTTGATGCGCCCGTAGCTCGAGAGCGACCCGATGAGGCCGATGTTCGGGCCCTCCGGGGTCTCGATCGGGCACATGCGGCCGTAGTGCGACGGGTGGACGTCGCGGACGTCCATGCCGGCGCGGTCGCGGGACAGACCACCGGGGCCGAGCGCCGAGAGGCGGCGCTTGTGGGTCAGGCCCGCGAGCGGGTTGGTCTGGTCCATGAACTGGCTGAGCTGGCTCGTCCCAAAGAACTCCTTGATGGAGGCCACGACGGGGCGGATGTTGATGAGCGTCTGCGGCGTGATGGCCTCGACGTCCTGCGTCGTCATGCGCTCGCGCACGACGCGCTCCATCCGGGACAGGCCCGTGCGGACCTGGTTCTGGATGAGCTCGCCGACGCTGCGCAGGCGGCGGTTGCCGAAGTGGTCGATGTCGTCGACCTCGACGCGCACGTCGGTCGGCTGCCCGTCCTCGTCGACGCCCGGCATCGTCGTCCCGCCGGCGTGGAGGGTGACGAGCAGGCGCACCGTGGCGGCGATGTCGTCGACCGAGAGCACGCCCTCGGACAGCGGCTCGGACATGCCGAGCTTCTTGTTGAGCTTGTAGCGGCCGACCTTGGCGAGGTCGTAGCGCTTGGGGTTGAAGTACAGGTTCTCGAGCAGCGTCTGCGCGGCCTCGCGCGTGGGCGGCTCGCCCGGGCGCAGCTTGCGGTAGAGGTCCAGCAGCGCGTCGTCGGTGCTCTGGGCGCCGTCCTTCTCGAGGGTCGTGCGGATCGACTCGAAGTCGCCGAACTCCTCGAGGATCTTCGCCTCGCTCCACCCGAGCGCCTTGAGCAGGACCGTGACCGACTGCTTGCGCTTGCGGTCCACGCGCACGCCGACGGTGTCGCGCTTGTCGACCTCGAACTCGAGCCACGCGCCGCGCGAGGGGATGACCTTGGCGGTGTAGACGTCCTTGTCGGACAGCTTGTCGACCGAGCGCTCGAAGTAGACGCCCGGCGACCGGACGAGCTGGGAGACGACGACGCGCTCGGTGCCGTTGATGACGAACGTGCCGCGGTCGGTCATGAGCGGGAAGTCGCCCATGAAGACCGTCTGGCTCTTGATCTCGCCCGTGGTGGCGTTCATGAACTCCGCCGTGACGAACAGCGGCGCGGCGTAGGTCATGTCGCGCTCCTTGCACTCCTCGAGGGAGTACTTCGGAGGCTCGAAGCGGTGGTCGCGGAAGGACAGCGACATGGAGCCGCTGAAGTCCTCGATCGGCGAGATCTCCTCGAAGATCTCCTCGAGGCCGGAGCTCGTGGGCACGTCCTGGCGGCCCTCCTCGAGCGCGTCGGCCACGCGGGCCTGCCAGCGCTCGTTGCCCAGCAGCCAGTCGAAGTTCTCGGTCTGGAGGGCGAGGAGGTCGGGGACGTCGAGCGGCTCGTCGATCTTGGCGAAGGAGATGCGGCGTGCGGCGGAGCTGGGGGTGGTGGAGTCAGACGCTGTGCGCGAGACGGCCAAGGAGGGTCCTTCCACGTGCCTGCGGGCGGATCGGTCGCCGTCCTGGGGGGCGCTGCCGGACACCCCCCACCGGCGCGTCGTCACGGGACGCGGGCATCTGAGGGGTCGGCGCAGGACAGGGCGAAGTCGCGAGCGTAGTCGCAGGCAGGCTCGCGTGTCCAACCGGCGGCGGCGACGTCGTCGTCGGGGCCGCGGGCCGCCGCGGGTGACCGGGCGGCCGGGCTGGTGCGTGGGAACTCTCGCCCAGGGGGCGCCCCCGGTCAAGCCGGGCGCGCCGGAGCGACCTCGTCGGCCCCGTCGCCGGTGCACGCGGAGGGGGGCCGGCGCACGCGGCGAGGGGCGGGGGTGCTCTCCGCCGTCCGCCGCGTCAGCGGCGGGCGGCGGGGGTCGTCACTTGACGGTGACGGTGGCGCCGGCGCCCTCGAGCTGCGCCTTCGCCGCGTCGGCCGCGTCCTTGGCCACGCCCTCGAGGACGTTCTTGGGGGCGCCGTCCACGAGGTCCTTGGCCTCCTTCAGGCCGAGGCTCGTGAGGGCGCGCACCTCCTTGATGACCTGGATCTTCTTGTCGCCGGCGGCCTCGAGGACGACGTCGAACTCCGTCTTCTCCTCCTCGGCCTCGGCGGGCGCGCCGCCACCGGCGGCGCCGCCGCCGGCCACGGCCACGGGGGCGGCGGCGGTGACGTCGAAGGTCTCCTCGAACTTCTTCACGAAGTCGGAGAGCTCGATGAGCGTGAGCTCCTTGAACGCGTCGAGCAGCTCGTCGGTGCTGAGCTTCGCCATGGGGGCGGTCCTCTCTGGTCGGTCCCTCGTCGGGGTGCCCGTCACCGGTCCCCGGTCACCAGGGGGTCACCGGGCGGTGCGAGCGGGTTCGTCGGGCGGTGCGGTGCGGTGCGGCGCCCGCGGGCGGGCGCGTGCGGGCGGCCGGGGCCGCGCGCGGGTGGGTGGTGCGGCTCAGGCGTCCGCGGTGGCGGGCTCGGCCGCCTCGGCGGCGTCGGCGGACCCGCCGCCCTGGGCCTCGCGCTCGACGCGCAGCGCCTCGACGGTCCGGACCGCCTTGGACAGCGGCGCGGCGAGGACGAAGGCGCCCCGCGACAGGGTCGCCTTCATGGCGCCCGCGGCCTTGGCGAGCAGGACCTCGCGGGACTCGAGGTCGGCGAGCTGCGTGACCTCGGCCGCGCTCACGGCGCGGCCGTCGAGCAGGCCGGCCTTGATGACGAGCTGCGGGTTGTCGCGCGCGAAGTCGCGCAGGCCCTTCGCCGCCTCCACCGGGTCGCCGGTGACGAACGCGATGGCCGTGGGGCCGTTGAGGTCGGCGTCGAAGGCCTCGACGCCGGCCTGGCGGGCCGCGATCTTCGTCAGCGTGTTCTTCGAGACGGAGTACGTCGCGTTCTCGCCCAGCGCGCGCCGCAGCCGCTTGAGCTGCGCGACGGTGAGCCCGCGGTACTCGGTGAGCACGGCGGCGTTCGAGCCGCGGAACTTCTCCGCCAGCTCGGCGACCGCCGCTTCCTTCTCAGGGTTCGCCATGGCCCTCCTTCCGGGGTGGGTGGGTGGTCACCACCGCCGGTGGGCCGCCCGGGGGCGGCCCACCGGGTCGGCCCCGAGGACGACGAGAGCCCCGGCGCGAGGCGCACGGGGCTCGGGGCGACGCGCACCCTGGGGTCCGCGTCGGAGCTGCTGGCACCTGCGCCGGCACCCGCGTCGAACGCGGGACCTTGGCGCCGTCCGCGGGCGGACGGCGACCGGCGGTCTTCGGTCGGGGGAAGAGTAGGCGGCCGGAGCGCCTGCCTCCAAATCGCCGCCCCGGCGCGGTCCCCTCCCCCGGGCGGGCGACCCCCGGGCGCACGAGAGCCCCCGCCCGGGAGGGGCGGGGGCTCTCGCGCTGCAGCGGGCCGGGGCCGGGTGCCGATCGGCTCCCGGCCCCGGTGGCGGTCAGACCGCCGGGGTCTCCTCGAGGAGGCCGCGGGTGCGCGAGGCGTCGAGCGGGATGCCCGGGCCCATCGTCGTCGTCATCGTCGCCTTGCTGATGTAGCGGCCCTTGGACGCCGACGGCTTGAGCCGCAGCACCTCGTCGAGGGCGGCGCCGTAGTTCTCCACGAGCTGGGTGTCCGTGAAGGACGTCTTGCCCACGACGAAGTGGAGGTTGGAGTGCTTGTCGACCCGGAACTCGATCCGGCCGCCCTTGATGTCGGACACGGCCTTGGCGACGTCCATGGTGACCGTGCCGGTGCGCGGGTTCGGCATGAGGCCGCGCGGGCCGAGCACGCGGCCCAGGCGACCGACCTTGCCCATGAGGTCGGGCGTGGCGACCGCCGCGTCGAAGTCCAGGAAGCCGCCCTGGACGCGCTCGATGAGCTCGTCGCCGCCGACGACGTCGGCGCCGGCGGCCTCGGCCTGCGCGGCGCGCTCGCCCGTCGCGAAGACGAGCACGCGGGCGGTCTTGCCCGTGCCGTGCGGCAGGTTGACCGTGCCGCGGACGATCTGGTCGGCCTTGCGCGGGTCGACGCCGAGGCGCATGGCGACCTCGACCGTGGCGTCGTAGGAGGTCGTCGACGTCTCGCGGGCCAGGCGCACGGCGTCCAGGGGCGCGTAGAGGCGCGTGTCGTCGATCTTCTCGGCGGAGGCGCGGTACTTCTTGCTGCGCATGTCAGCTCCTCGTGGTCGCGGCGGTGCGCCGCGGTGGGGTGGGTGGAGTCGTGGTCGGCGGGCCAGCGCGGGCCCTGCCACTGGTGGTGCGGGTCCTGCGGGTCCCCGGCGGGCCGGGGGGCGCCGGCCGGAGGACCGGCCGGCGGTGCGCGCGCGGGGCTCAGCCCTGGACGGTGATGCCCATCGACCGGGCGGTGCCCGCGATGATCTTGCTGGCGGCGTCCACGTCGTTGGCGTTGAGGTCCTCGAGCTTCTGCTCCGCGATGGCGCGGACCTGCTCGGCGGTGAGGCTCGCGACCTTCGTCGTGTGCGGCGTCGGGGAGCCCTTGTCGACGCCCGCGGCCTTCTTGATGAGCTCGGCGGCCGGCGGGGTCTTGGTGATGAAGGTGAAGGAGCGGTCCTCGTAGACCGTGATCTCCACCGGGACCACGTTGCCGCGCTGGGACTCCGTGGCGGCGTTGTAGGCCTTGCAGAACTCCATGATGTTCACGCCGTGCTGGCCCAGCGCGGGGCCGATCGGCGGGGCCGGCGTCGCGGCGCCGGCCTTGATCTGGAGCTTGATGAGCCCGGAGACCCTCTTCTTGGGGGGCATGGCACGTCCTCGTCTCTAGTGTCGCAGGTCCCGCTGGCGCGGGCCGGGGCGCCGACGGGCGCCCCGGGGCCGGCGGCGCTGACTCGCCGCCGGTGGTCAGGGGGGCGGGCGGCCGGCCCCGCGCGCGGCGGGGCGGCGGCCGCCCGGTGGGCGCCTAGAGCTTGGCGACCTGGGTGAAGGCGAGCTCGACCGGCGTCTCGCGACCGAAGATCGACACGAGGACCTTGAGCTTCTGGGCGTCCGCGTTGATCTCGGTGATGGTCGCCGGGAGCGTCTCGAACGGCGGCTCCATGACGGTGACGGACTCGCCGACCTCGAAGTCGACCTCGGTGGGGCGCGACGGCTGCTGGCCGCCACCGCCGCCGCCGGCGGCCTGGCGCTGCTCGCGGGGGGCGATCGTCGGGGCCAGCATGGAGAAGACCTCGTCGTGGCTCAGCGGCACGGGCTGGTGGGTGTGCCCCACGAACCCGGTGACGCCCGGGGTGTGGCGGACGGCGCCCCACGACTCGTCGGTGAGGTCCATGCGGACGAGGACGTAGCCGGGGATCCGGACGCGGCGCACGAGCTTGCGCTGGCCGTTCTTGATCTCCGTCACCTCCTCCATGGGGACCTCGACCCCGTAGATGTAGTCCTCCATGTTGAGGCTGGTGATGCGGTTCTCGAGGTTCGCCTTCACGCGGTTCTCGTAGCCCGCGTAGGAGTGGACGACGTACCAGTCGCCGGGCTCGCGCCGCAGGGCGGCCTTGAACTCCTCGACCGGGTCGCCCTCGTCGTCGGAGGCGTCGACGTCGACCGGGCCGACGGCGCCGTCGCCCGGGGCCTCCTCGGCCGCGGGGGCGTCGTCGGAGGAGGACGCGTCCTCGGCGGGGGACCCGTCGGCCTCGGCGCCCTCGGCCGCCAGCTCGCGGTCCAGGGCGTCCTCGACCGCGGGGTCCGCCTGGTCGTCGTCCACGTGCGGTGCCTGCTCGTCCTGGGCCTGCTCGTCCTGGGCCTGCTCGTCGTGGGCCTGCTCGGCCTGCTGCTCGGTCACGGGGGTGGGCCTGCCTTCCGGCGTGCTGGGCGGTGGGGGCGCGCGTCCACCGCGAGGTGGGGGGTCGGGTCGGGAGGGCGGCTCAGCCGCCGCCGAAGACCCACAGGACGGCTCGCCCGAAGACGTAGTCCAGGCCGGAGACGTAGAGCATGACGACGGCCACGAAGACGAGCACGACCGAGGTGTAGGTGAGGAGCTCGCGACGCGTGGGGCGCACGACCTTGCGGAGCTCGGCCACCACCTCGCGCAGGAAGCGGACGAGCCGCGCCCCGGGCCCCGGGCGCTCGGCCTCGGCCCCGCGACGCCGGGCCGGCGAGGAGCCGCCGCCCTCGCCGGAGGCGTCCCCTCCGGGACGGGGGGCGTCGGCCGCGTCGGCGTGCGTCACAGGGGCTCCTGCCTGGGGCGTCGGTCGGAGGTCTCGGCGGGGTCGCCCGCCACGGTCGGACCCGCGCGACGGCGCCCGCCTGGGCGCCCCCCGCGCCGGTCCGCTCGGCTGCCACGCCGACCCCCGGAGGAGCCGACGTCCGCAGGGCAGGAGGGACTCGAACCCACAACCGCCGGTTTTGGAGACCGGTGCGCTACCAATTGCGCCACTGCCCTTCGGCCACGCGGCCGCCGACCGCGCCCGAGGGCGGCGGACGGCGCACCTGTGCAGCCGACCGTCACTGTACGCGGCGACCACCGCCGGAGTCGAACCGCCGAGCCCCGCCGCCCGCCGGCCCCTCGTCGACGCCGGCGCACCGGTCCCCGCCGTCGCGCCCGGGACGACGCGGTCCAGCGGCCGGTCCTCCCCGCCCGCGGGGGAACCGCGGTGGGAGGATCGCGGCGTGAGCCCCCAGACGGACGCCCCCGCCCCCGCCCCGTCCCGCGCCCGGGTGTCCGCCCGGGTCGGCGGCATCGCCGAGTCGGCCACCCTGGCCGTCGACGCCCGCGCCAAGGCCCTCAAGGCCGAGGGCCGCCCCGTCATCGGCTTCGGCGCGGGCGAGCCCGACTTCCCCACGCCCGCGCCGGTGGTCGAGGCGGCGGTCGCCGCGGCGCGGCGGCCGGAGAACCACCGGTACACCCCCGCGGCCGGCCTGCCCGAGCTGCGCCGGGCGATCGCCGCCAAGACGGCGCGCGACTCCGGGCTCGAGCTCGACCCGGCGCAGGTGCTCGTCACCAACGGCGGCAAGCAGGCGGTGTACACGGCCTTCGCGACGCTCCTGGACCCGGGCGACGAGGTGCTCCTGCCGGCCCCCTACTGGACGACCTACCCCGAGGCCGTGCGCCTGGCGGGCGGGGTGCCCGTCGAGGTGTTCGCCGGTGAGGACGCCGACTACCTCGTGACCGTCGAGCAGCTCGAGGCGGCGCGCACGCCGCGCACCAAGGTGCTGCTCTTCTGCTCGCCCTCGAACCCCACGGGTGCCGTGTACCCCCGCGAGCAGGTGGAGGCGATCGGCCGCTGGGCGCTCGAGCACGGCGTCTGGGTCGTCACCGACGAGATCTACGAGCACCTGGTCTACGACGGCGCGGAGGCGGCGTCCATGCCCGTCGTCGTGCCCGAGCTGGCGAGCACGTGCGTCGTCCTCAACGGCGTCGCCAAGACGTACGCCATGACCGGGTGGCGGGTCGGCTGGCTGGCCGGGCCCGCCGACGTCGTCCGCGCCGCCACGAACCTGCAGTCGCACCTCACGTCCAACGTGGCCAACGTCTCCCAGCGCGCGGCCGTGGCCGCCCTCGAGAGCGACCTGTCGGCCGTCGCCGCCATGCGGGAGGCCTTCGACCGCCGCCGCCGGACGATGGTCTCGATGCTGCGCGAGGTGGACGGCGTCGTCTGCCCGATGCCGCGGGGGGCCTTCTACGCCTACCCCAGCGTGCAGGGCCTCCTCGGTCGCGAGCTGCGCGGACGCACGCCCACCACCTCGGCCGAGCTCGCCGAGCTGGTCCTCGCCGAGGCCGAGGTCGCCGTGGTCCCCGGGGAGGCGTTCGGCCCCAGCGGCTACCTGCGCCTGTCCTACGCCCTCGGCGACGACGACCTCGTCGAGGGCGTCGGCCGGCTGCAGCGCCTGCTCGCCGAGGCCCGCTGAGGGCCGCCCCCAGGGGAGGCGCCGGCGGGCAGCGCCGGCGGGAGGGGCCTCAGGCCACGGGCGCGACGTCGTCCGCGGCGAGGGCGGCGGCCAGCTGCTCGGCCAGGGGGCCCGGCAGCCGGTCGGCCAGCTGGCGGGACAGGGCCCCCTCGAGCGCGGCGAGGTCGACGACGTCGGCCGCGGCGCCGTCGAGGCGCTCGCTGAGGGCGTCCGCACCCGGGGAGGCGACCACGAGCCGGCCCCGCTCGGCGAGGTCGGCGAAGATGCCGTCGTTGCTCATGACGACGACGCGCAGCGGCTCGGCGGACGCGGGCACGTCCGCCGCGACCGCCAGCAGCTCGTGGTCGGCGAGGTCGCTGCCGTCGTCCACGGCGCGCACCGCGCCCGCCCACTCGGCGAGGTGCGGGGCGGCCCGTCCGGCGGCGCCGTGCTGGCCGGAGATGCCGACCACGTCGGCCTGGCGGGCCAGCCGGACGACGACCGACATGCGCGCCCGCCAGCGCACGGGTCCGGCGCGCAGGTTGTCGAGGTCGGCGAGGAGGACCTTCGCCCCCTCCCCCTCCCCCCACAGCGGGTCCTGGTCCAGCCAGGCGCCGACGGCGTCGCCCAGCGGGTCGGGCTCGGCCGCCGCGACCGGCAGGACGGGCTCGCCGACGGGCTCCGAGGCGACCGGCCGACGGCGCTCGGGCCGGCGGGGCTCCGGCGCGGCGGGCAGGTCGTCGAGCCGGAACCACTCGTAGTCGGCCCACTCGCCCCGCGCTCCACCCAGTCCCACGCCGCGCATGCTCCCACCTGCGGGGCCGTCGGGCGGCGCGGCCGCGCGGCGGCGACGCGCGTCCGCCGGTGCCGAGGACGAGGGCCCCGACGACGAGGGCCCCGACGACGAGGGCCCCGCGACCGGTGGTCGCGGGGCCCTCGTGCGGAGGACGGGTCAGGCGCAGCCGAAGCCCTGCAGCGGCAGGCCCTGCTCCTGGGAGGTGAGGGTGGCGATGTCGACGGGGTCGGCCGACAGCACCCACACCGACAGGAGCCAGACGACGACGACGAGGACGCCGACCACGACGCCCGCGACGCCGACGGCCCCGCCCCAGCGCGAGGAGCGGGACAGCGCGATGCCGACGGCGGACAGGACCACCGCGACGACGGCGAGCAGGAGCGCCGTGAGGTAGCCGTCGACGCCCGTGGCCACGGCGCCCACCGGGTCGGGCGTGCACTCGCGGACGGCGGACTCGGTGCCCGCGAAGAAGAGGGCGAGGAGGCCGGTGAGGAGGCCCGCCAGGGCGAGGCCCGGGCCCGCCGACCCGCCGCCGGACCGCTCGTCCTCGACGACGAGGACGTCGCCGTCCTCCGCGCCGTCGACGACGCCGTCGCCGTCCAGGTCGGTCGCCGTGCCGGCGGGGCGGGCCGCCGCGCCCGTCGCCGGGCCGGTCGTCGTCGCGCCCCCCGCGGCGGTGTCGGGGGCGGTGGGGTCGGTCGG